>JBDTLL010000001.1:0-72495 GCA_039934815.1 Daejeonella sp.
GCGAATTGTTTGACACGATGCTGGCGCACTATCTTTTAGATCCGGATTCACGCCACAATATGGATTTGCTTTCCGAGAATTATTTGGGCTATACACCAGTTACGATAACTTCTCTGATTGGTAATAAAGGCAAAAAGCAGGGAAATATGCGGGATGTTGAACTGGATTTAATTAAGGAATATGCCGCTGAAGATGCTGATATCACACTTCAGCTGAAAAATGTTTTTGAGCCTTTATTGCAAAGTGTTAATGCCGATAAATTAGCGAGCGAATTAGAAAATCCATTAATTTATGTTCTTTCTGATATGGAACGCGAAGGCGTAAAAGTTGATCAGGAAGCCCTGGCAGAATTTTCTAAACACTTAAAAACCGATCTGCAGCAATTAGAACATATAATTTACGAGAAAGCTGGTGTTAAATTTAACATTGCTTCGCCAAAGCAACTGGGAGAGGTCTTGTTTGATAAACTGGAGCTGGACCCGAAAGCTAAAAAAACAAAAACCGGTCAGTACCAAACTGGCGAAGATGTGCTGACGGCTTTGGCAGGGAAAAGCGATATTGTAAAAGATATTCTGGATTTCCGTCAGTTACAAAAGCTTAAATCTACATATGTTGATGCCTTACCGCTTTTAATTAATAAAAAAACAGGCCGCATTCATACGTCTTACAATCAGGCTGTGGCTTCAACCGGAAGGTTGAGTTCTAATAATCCAAATCTTCAAAATATTCCAATCCGTACAGAACGTGGTCGTGAAGTTAGGAGAGCGTTTATTCCTCGTGATGAAAATCATCTCATTATTTCTGCGGATTATTCTCAGATAGAATTACGATTGATAGCGGAAATTAGTCAGGAAATGAATATGCTGGAAGCGTTTGCACAGGGATTGGATATCCACACGGCAACCGCGGCAAAAGTGTACGGCATTCCTCTGGAAGAAGTGGATTCCACACAGCGCAGAAATGCGAAAGCGGTAAATTTTGGTATTATTTACGGTCAATCAGCATTTGGACTTTCCCAAAGTCTTTCTATTCCACGTAAGGAAGCTGCAGAAATAATTGAAAATTATTTTACGCAATATCCGGGAATTAAAAATTACATGAATAACACCATGAATTTTGCCCGCGAAAACGGATATGTAGAAACTATAATGGGCAGACGCCGCTACTTACGTGATATTAATTCGGCGAACGCAACTGTTAGAGGTTTCGCAGAGCGAAATGCAATCAATGCGCCCATTCAGGGTTCTGCCGCAGATATGATCAAAGTAGCGATGATTCGCATTCATCAGGATATCAAAGACCAGAAACTACAATCTAAAATGACCATGCAGGTGCATGATGAATTGGTGTTTGATGTGTTGAGATCTGAAGTAGAGCCGATGAAAGCCATTATTGAAAACCGAATGAAAAATGCCATGAAGTTGGAAGTGCCCATTTTAGTAGAAATTGGTCAGGGAGAAAACTGGCTGGAAGCACATTAATTTTCATCCGGTAAAACCGGGAAAATTTTATCGGTTTATTTTGTGAAGAGAACCGATATTTTCTGGGATATTCAGTAACATTTATTAAATTAAGACACCAAATCTATTTTATGAATGTTATTCACCTAAGTGCCGAATGCTATCCCGTAGCCAAAGTTGGGGGTTTGGGAGATGTAGTTGGTGCACTTCCAAAATATTTAAATTCTCTTGGTGTGGATGCCTGGGTAGTAATGCCTTTTTACGACCGAAAATTTACCCGTGAACATGAATTCGAAATTATTTTTGAAGGTTGTGGAAAATTAGGGCATAAAGATTTTGAATTCAGTGTATTAAAAGAGAAGACAAACGTATTAGGTTTTCCGCTATATCTCATTAAAATACCGGGTTTGGTAGACAGGCAGGAAGTTTATTGCTATCCTGATGAAATTGAGCAGTTCATTGCTTTTCAATTAGCTTTTTTAGAGTGGATGGTTCAAACTAATTCTGAGCCGGATATTATCCATTGTCACGATCATCACACAGGGCTAATTCCTTTTTTAGTTTCGCATTCTGCGAAATACAATTCATTAAAACATATTCCAACGGTTGTTACCATTCACAACGGTGAATATCAGGGTTGGTTTGGCTGGGATAAAGTAAGTTATCTGCCGGAAATTGATTTATCGAGATCTGGTTTGCTTGATTGGGGAGGCTGCATCAATTCTCTTGCTGCGGCTGTTAAAAGTTGCTGGAAATATACTACCGTATCGCCCGGTTATCTTCGAGAATTGTCTTACAATTCAAATGGTTTGGAACTCCTTTTCCAAATGGAAACGCAAAAAGGTCAGGGAATTATAAACGGGATAGATACAGAAGTTTGGAATCCGGCAACGGATCCAAGAATTGCAAATCATTTTGATAGTAAAACTTTTCGGCATGGGAAGAAGCTAAGTAAATCTCAGCTTTGCAAAGAGTTTGGCTTGAATGAAAAGCTTCCCTTATTTGTGTTTATTGGACGACTTGTAGGTGAGAAAGGTGCCGACTTACTTCCGGAAATAATTAGTCAAACCTTAACAAAACATAAAAATGAAGCAAGCTTTCTGATTCTGGGTTCCGGAGAAAAGTTGATTGAAAAGGAATTGACGGATCTTAAAAAGAAATTCAAAAAACAGTACGCCCTGTTTATTGGTTATGATGAAGACCTTGCTCATCGCATTTATGCGGGCGCAGATTTTATAATAATGCCTTCGCGGGTTGAGCCTTGCGGTTTAAATCAGCTATATTCTTTAAGATATGGAACTTTACCAATTGTAAATAATACAGGAGGTTTAGCAGATACTATAATTGATTTTGATTCTCCTGACGGTTATGGGATCAAATTTGACAAAGCAACTGTAGTTGATGCGATGAATGCTATTGGCAGAGCCATTAAACTTTTTAATGAACCTGAAAAATTATCCGGTTTAGTTAAAAAAATGATGACTCTGAATTTTTCCTGGGATAAATCAGCAAAAGAATATATACAGTTATATCAAAATTTAATACTCTTAAAAAATGGATTATAAAGTTATATGTGTAGTGCTTGGCGGCGGACAAGGTTCACGTCTGTACCCTTTAACATCAACCCGTTCTAAACCGGCGGTACCTATTGCAGGGAAGTACAGATTAGTGGATATACCAATTTCTAACTGCATGAATGCAGGTATTGAGCGCATTTTTGTGGTGACACAATTTAACTCAGCATCGCTTAATAAGCATATTAAGAATACGTATCACTTCAGCATTTTTAGTGATGCGTTTGTGGATATTTTAGCGGCAGAACAAACACCCTCTAATACTACCTGGTTTCAGGGAACTGCAGATGCTGTTCGCCAATGTCTGCATCATTTTGCTCAACATGAATATGACTATTTGCTGATTCTTTCGGGAGATCAGTTATACCAAATGGACTTTCAACAAATGATTAAAAATCATGAAGAAAGCCAGGCGGAAATTTCAATTGCCACCATCCCCGTAACTGCCAAAGAAGCAACAAGCTTCGGCATTATGAAAACGGATAAAAATCATTTTATAACTTCCTTTATAGAAAAGCCTAAGGCAGATTTATTGACTGATTGGGTTTCGGACGTGGGAGAAGTAATGAAATCTCAGAACCGTAATTACCTGGCATCAATGGGTATTTATGTATTTAATAAGGGCGTTTTGTTAAGTCTGCTTGAAGGAAATGAGCTAACCGATTTTGGTAAAGAGATTATTCCGCTCTCATTGCAAAACCACAAGGTAATGAGTTACCAGTATGAAGGTTACTGGACAGATATTGGTAATATCCATTCTTTTTTCGATGCCAATATTGGCCTTACTGACGATATTCCACAGTTTAACCTTTTCGATAAAAAGCCTATTTACTCAAGAGCAAGAATGCTCCCGCCATCTAAAATATCCGGAACAACGTTAGAGAAGACTGTTATTTCTGATGGTTGCATCATTAATGCAAGCAGAATTGAGCGTTCAGTAATTGGAATCAGAACTCGAATTGGTAACGGTACAACCATTGTAAATACGTACGTGATGGGTAATGATTACTACCAGACACTGGACGAATTAAAAAGTTCTGTAGTAACAAATAATCCAATTATGGGAATTGGCGATCGTTGCTACATTAAAAATGCAATTCTGGATAAGAATTGCCACATTGGTAATGATGTTAGAATTATTGGCAGCCCCGAAATGGAAGATGGAGATTTTGATTGCTATACCATTAAAGATGGAATTATAATAATTAAAAAGGGAGCAGTTATTGAAAACAGTAAAGTAATATCTTAATTTTAATCCGAAGTCAAATCAAAAAAGCCCTTTTCAGGGCTTTTTTGATTTTAAAGAATTAGCGAATCCCCGATTTCCATTATTTTGAAATTAATGTTCGCATCAGAAAATTTTCGCTTTGCTTCATCAACATCAATTTCAATGACCGGAAATGTGTTGTAATGTATTCCGATAACATTGTCACAATTGATCATTCTGGCTGCTAAAATAGCATCGTCAATTCCCATTGTAAAATTATCGCCAATAGGCAAAAAAGCCCAGTTAAGATGTTCATTTGCTAAAAACTGCATATCAGAATGAAGGGAAGTATCTCCGGCAAAGTAAATTTTCCTGTCATCGGCATCAATTACAAAACCGGCCGGATTGCCTCCGTACGTTCCATCGGGCAATGAACTTGAATGGATAGCGTTTACCATTTTAACGCGACCAAAGTCAAATTTAAACGATCCGCCAATGTTCATTGCATGAACATTTTCTATTCCCTTTTTACCCAGCCAACCCGTTATATCGGCAATACAAATTACTGTGGCATTGCTATTTTTATGGATCTCTTCCAAATCTGCAATATGATCGCCGTGACCGTGAGAGATTAAAATATAGTCAGGTTTTAAAGCAGCAACATCAATTTTTGACGCTAATTTATTGGGGCGTATAAACGGATCAAAAAGTAAAGTTTTTGATTTCAGCTCTAGCTGCACGCAGGAATGTCCTAAATAAGTAGCTTTCATAAGGATTTTACTTACCGAATAAACTCCCTAATCCGCCCATCATATCGCGGGTAGCCGCCTGCATTTCTGCCTGACCAACTTCATCAGCTTTGCTTAACGCTTTATTTATGGCTGTTAAAAGAAGTTCTTCTATTTCCTCTTTGTCTGCTGATTTTAAAAAATCAGCATTTATATCAATGGAAGTAATTGCTTTATTTGCGGTAGCACGGATCTTTATTTTTCCACCTTCTACTTCAGAATCAACAGAAATATTATCCAGATTCTTTTTTATTTCTTCAGCTTTTTTCTGAGCTTCAACTATTTTATCGAACATATACTTTTGATTTTATTCAAAAATAACATTCTTCAACAAGAAAGGTTTAGATAGTGCTTCGGATAATATCCGGAGAAAGGGGTTTGGAGATAAATCCGGTTACGGAAGAATAAGTTTGTGATTTTAAAATATCTTTCTCATCAACAGAAGAAGTCACAATAAAAATCCGGATGATTTTAATGAGCTCCTGGCGAAAGTTTTCGAACAAGTCCAAAAAATCCCATCCATCAACTACCGGCATATTCAGGTCCAATAAAATCACATCCGGTAAAGCCTGATCATTATTTTTATTTTCTTTTATAAATTCAATCGCCCGTCCGGCTTCGGTAAAGCTTGTGTATTGATCAAAAAGTTGATGCTTCTCAATCATTATTTGCGCTATACGCTGATGGATCGAGTCGTCGTCAATTATAAAAACTTTGCTCATTTTATTTTATGCTTCACAAATTTGATGTAGATACTTAATTATTGAAACCCTTCTGCAATCACAGATTTTAGTTTTAATACATAAGATTGCTAATTGCCCAAAACGGTTTTTCAGTCAAAACATTTACGTGACAGCGTATGCATAAGTTACAACAAAATATAATTGATAAAATCGTAATTGCCTGTTATAGCTATTCATCTGCCTGATCGCCCGGTGCCACTGTTGATGCTCCGTTACCATAATATGCGCTTTTGCGAACAACCGGCATACCCAGCATTTTATAAAGATCATCCAGTTTCAACAAACTGCCATTAGTTAAATTGCTCAGCAACACTACAGTTACATCATTCTTCATATCACGCAAGTAAATATGCCTGAAACCATGCCACCAGCCGGTGTGATAGAGAACTTTTTCATTTTTGTCTTCGAACATTCTCCAGCCGTAACCATAATTAAAATGACCACGCTCCATGTTATTATGTGGTGCATACATAGAATCCATAGAGGTTTTGCTTAATAATCTGCCCTGACGCATAGCTCTGTCAAATAAAAACAAATCCTGTACGGTACTATAAATACCTTTATCACCAACGGGCCCGTCCAGAAAATTCTGAACTACGGAGCGACGCCATATTTTATCATGACCAACAACATCAACAGGAATTTTATCATACTTCACTTTTGAATAGACGTTTGTATTTTTCATCCCGCTAGGAATAAATACATTTTCTTTCATAAAATCTGCATATGATTTGCCGCTTACTTTTTCGATTATGGCTCCTAAAACCATAAAATTAGAATTGTTGTAATGGAATTTTCTATCTGGTTTATTATAGGGAGCGGGTTTATACTCCGCAATTAAATTCATTACATCGGTGTTTGACATGCCCTTGCGCTTATCTTTCCAGATGTTATCTGAGAAATAAACATAGTTCATCATGCCAGATCGATGCGTCAATAGCATCTTAATTGTTATACCATCATACGGGAAATTGGGGAAGAACTCTTTAACATCCTGACTTAATTTCAACTTGCCACGTTCAGCCAAAATCATTATTCCGGTGGCTGTAAACGGTTTAGTTACAGATGCAAGTTCAAACTGAGAATTTATTTTTAAGCTATCGCGATGTAAATAATCTGCCCAGCCAATGGCGTTCTGATAAATGATTTTTCCCTTTTTAGCTACGAGTACATTCCCGTTAAAGCCGTATTTGCGATGAAGATTTTGCATAAATGCATCAACCTTCTTGTTTTCATTTTTAGGATTATAAACCAATAATAAACTGTCTTCTTTTCTATGGTCGACCTTCTCTGCCGAGTTACTGATATTTGTGGAGCTTGAAGAATTACAGGATGCGAAACAAAAAAGCGCAGCAAAAACTGCAAAAGTATTACGTAAATAAAATATCATTACCGGGTTTTAAAATGGATTATATAAATAGAATGGCGAAAATTAGGAATTATTGTATTGAAGTTTTTAAAAGAGTTTTCAACGTAGTAGAATACGACTGCCGCAAAAGTAAGTTTCGGCAGAATAAAAACTATTTATTTTATCATTTATTTAATCTAAGTGCATTCTATCTTAAAAAATATAAATTTGCAGCGAATCAAAATTCAATAAAATGACTTACAGAGTTGAACACGATACAATGGGCGAAGTACAGGTACCAGCCGATAAATATTGGGGTGCCCAAACACAACGTTCGCGTAATAATTTTAAAATTGGACCTGAAGCTTCAATGCCTTCTGAAATAATTGCGGCTTTTGCTTATTTAAAAAAGGCAGCAGCTTATACAAATACAGATTGCGGTGTTCTTCCGGAGGAAAAAAGAGATCTAATTGCTGCCGTTTGCGATGAAATTTTGGAAGGGAAACTAGCTTCAGAATTTCCTTTAGTGATCTGGCAAACAGGCTCCGGCACACAATCTAATATGAATGTGAATGAAGTTGTTGCAAACCGTTCGCACGTTTTACAAGGAAACAGCCTTGGCGACGGTAATACCTTTATACATCCGAATGACGATGTTAATAAATCACAGTCATCTAATGATACTTTCCCAACGGCCATGCATATTGCAGCTTACAAAATGGTGGCTGAAGTAACAATTCCCGGGGTTGAAAAGCTTCGTGATTCTTTAAATGCAAAAGCAGAATCTTTTAAAGATGTAGTAAAGATTGGACGTACGCACCTAATGGATGCAACACCATTAACACTGGGACAGGAATTTTCCGGTTACGTTTCTCAACTTTCTCATGGCTTAAAAGCTTTAAATAATACACTTGATCATTTGTCAGAACTTGCCTTAGGCGGAACTGCAGTTGGCACCGGAATAAACACTCCAAAAGGTTACGATGTAAAAGTAGCCTCTTACATAGCGGAATTTACTGGTTTACCATTTAGAACGGCCGAAAATAAATTTGAAGCGCTGGCTGCACATGATGCGATTGTTGAAACGCACGGAGCATTAAAGCAACTTGCAGTGTCATTAATGAAAATCGCAAATGATATTCGCATGCTTGCTTCCGGTCCGCGTTCCGGAATCGGAGAAATCCACATTCCGGATAACGAACCAGGTTCTTCAATAATGCCTGGAAAAGTAAATCCTACTCAAAACGAGGCTGTAACCATGGTTGCTGCACAAGTTATGGGTAATGATGTAACTATTTCAATTGGCGGATCGAACGGTCATTATGAATTGAATGTTTTTAAACCGGTTATGGCGGCTAATTTTCTGCAGTCCGCACGGTTAATTGGCGATGCATGCGTTTCATTTACAGATCATTGTGTATCTGGAATTGAGCCCAATTACGATGGTATAAAAAAGCATTTAGAAAATTCATTAATGCTTGTCACCGCATTGAATCCACATATTGGTTATGAAAATGCGGCAAAAATTGCCAAAAAAGCGTTAAAGGAAAACACTTCCTTACGGGAAGCTGCCGTTGGTTTGGAATTATTGACCAATGAACAGTTTGATCAGTGGGTGCGCCCGGAAGACATGATTGGCGGTTTAAAATAACGAGAAAACTTATCTCCCCAAAAAGGAGATTTTTACTATTTATATGAGTAAATTTTTAACTGTATTACTTTTTTTAACTGCCTTTTTTTCCTCGTGCAGGTTTAATCCAAATCTTCAGAATAAAGGTACAGATTATATTCAGGGCGTGTGGCAGGAAGGCGAGGTTGAATATGAGGATCAGTTATTACAATTTACGAAACATAACATCAAATTTGACTGCGATTCGTTTTATATAACTTTTGAAACAACTTCAAAAGTTAACATTAATCCGGATACATGTTATAGTTCTGGAAAATGGACAGAATATGCAAAAGGCGGATATCTGATAAAAAAAGATACTCTTTACTTGTCGGGAACTTTTGCCAAATCAAATTTTAAACAAAAAATAAGTGGTTGTTTTAGAAACGGACAGTATCTGGAAAGTTTCATCATTAAAAATCATAACGGCGATATTTTGAATCTGGAAAGTATGCAGCAGCATTTTCCTCTAAAATTAGCACTTAAAGAAAGAACAACCTGCAAACCTAAACCTGTTAATTAGTATTTCATGAAATTCACAAATTTAAAAAACCTGGTTTTAATAAGCCTTTTCATTTACGCTCCGGTTCAGTCAATGGCATGGGGAATGACCGGACACCGTGTGGTTGGAGAAATTGCATCCTGTTATCTGACCAAGCATACTAAAAATGAAATATCATCGATTTTAGGAACTGAATCTATGGCAATGGCCAGTAATTGGGCAGATTTTATTAAGTCAGACCCGTCCTACAATTATCTGGGAAGCTGGCATTATGCGAATTTTAGAGATCAATTAGCATATCAGACCCTGAAAGCAGAAATGGAACAGGATACCACGTTAAATATTTATAACCGGATTCGTTTTATGAGTTCAGAGTTGAAATCCAAAAACTTAGATCATCAAAAAAAACAAATGTATTTAAGATTGCTGATCCATTTTGTTGGGGATATTCATCAACCGATGCATATGGGCAAAAAAGAAGATAGTGGTGGTAACGGAATTAAAGTTTTTTGGTTTAATCAGCCTTCTAATTTACATCGGGTTTGGGACGAACAATTAATTGAATATCAGCAGCTGAGTTATACAGAATACGCTCGAGTTTTAAATCATCCCACCAAACAACAAGTAAAAGACTGGCAAAATGATGATCTTTCTATTTGGGCAAATGAATCTTACCAGGCAAGTCGGAAAATATATAACGAAGTTAAACCTGATGAAAAATTAAGCTACCGATATAATTTTGATAATATTTCCTTGTTAAATGACCGTTTGTTAAAAGGCGGCGTTAGATTAGCGGGACTTTTGAATCAAATATTTGGCGCATAATTCAAGATTTTGACCTTTTCATCTCAACATAAAATATCAAAACAGGGAAGAAGCACACAAACTCTTTGTTTTTTACTTTCGACGCATGTCTAACATAAAACCGGCTATCCCGAAAGGAACCAGGGATTTTTCACCAACAGAAATGGTGAAACGCAATTATATTTTCGATACAATAAAAACCGTTTTCAAAAAATTCGGCTATCAGGAAATTCAAACTCCAACCATGGAAACCCTGTCAACCTTAACCGGGAAATATGGAGAAGAAGGTGATAAGCTAATATTCAAAATATTAAATTCAGGAGATTATCTTTCTAAAGCTTCTGCCGAAAAATTAGAATCAAAAAATTCAAATGCGCTTGTTGCTGAAATTTCCGAAAAAGCCTTGCGTTATGATTTAACTGTTCCTTTTGCCCGTTATGTTGTGATGCATCAGAACGATATTACCTTTCCTTTTAAACGTTTCCAAATCCAGCCGGTTTGGCGTGCAGACAGACCGCAAAGAGGTCGCTACCGCGAATTTTACCAGTGCGATGCAGATGTAGTTGGTTCAGAAAGTCTATTAAATGAGGCAGAATTTATTTTAATCTATAATGAAGCCTTACGAAAACTTGGTTTAAAGGATTTCACCATCAAAATTAATAACCGAAAAATCCTGTCCGGCATTGCCGAAATTATTGGTAAGCCAGAGTTAATTGTCGACATGACCGTGGCAATTGATAAATTGGATAAAATTGGCCTGGAAGGTGTTTCGAAAGAATTAATTGAAAGGGGTTTTACAAATCAGGATATTGACATTTTAAAACCGGTTATATTGCTGGAAGGCACTAGTTCAGAAAAGTTAGAAAAACTTAAAACTGTTCTTGCCAACTCCGTAACCGGACTTAAAGGTATTGAAGAAATTGAAACAATATTTTCTTATTTAAACGCTTTCGCTGATTTTGATGGCGATTGTCAGCTCGACATAACTTTAGCCCGTGGTTTAAATTATTATACCGGAGCTATATTTGAGGTTAAAACCAACGAAGCATCAATGGGAAGTATAGGCGGAGGCGGCCGATATGATGATTTAACCGGAATGTTCGGACTAAAAAATCTAACAGGCGTAGGAATTTCTTTTGGTGCCGATAGAATTTATGATGTTCTGGAAGAATTAAATTTATTTCCATCGGACGCAATTCTAACTACTCAGGTATTATTCAGCAATTTTGATAAAGAAGCTGAAAAATTTGCTCTGCCATTACTTTTTGCCCTCAGAAAAGAAGGTATTTATTCTGAAATATACCCTTCATCAGTAAAACTTAAAAAACAGATGGCTTATGCCGACGATAAAAAAATACCTCTGGTAGTTTTAATTGGCAGCGACGAAATGGCGGGAAATTTAGTAACCGTAAAAAATATGAAGAGCGGCGAACAAATCAAGGTTTCAACTACAGAATTTTCGCTAAAAATTAAGGAACTCCTGCTCAATATAACCGCATAAAAAAAGCCTTGTATAAATACAAAGCCTTTTGAATTGTGATTTGAGGTTTTAATCTCTACAAGGGCAATGGAAGTTTATTGTATAAACAACTTTAGCCGCAGTTTTTGTTCCGTTATCGTTGTAAGTCACGTTTGTTGTTTCCTGTTTCCAGGTCATCATTTTAGTGTCTACATAAATAACCTCAAATCGTTGGCTAACTCCGCCATCAGTAAATGAAATATAGTTTTTACCGTTTACGTTTGTTACCGCATAACTAGATGATAAATCGTGATTTTCTGCTAAGTTATAGCGGTTTATAGCATCTCCAATGATATATTTAGATCCGGGAGTATTGCTGCTTTGAAATACTTGTTTATTCGACGAATCAAAATAAACAGAATTTTCAGAAATTGTTAACCAAGTGCCTTTAAGTTGTTCAGTAACTGGCTTGCTGATTTCTTTTTTCTTGTCCTTTTTACAGCTTGCAACCGAGATAAGGGCAATTAACGAGAGTAGGAGGATTCTTTTCATAGTAGTATGTTTTTAGAGGTAGATATTTGCAATAACTTAAGTTAGATAATTTATGTAAGAATTAACATAATTTATGCCAAAAAAGTTAATTAACGGTTTCAGGCAAAATTCAGCTTGTTTTGTTTAAAATTTTCAATTTAAATAAAAGTTATTTCTTTAAAGTAAACACTTCTTTCAATTTTTGCGAGCAAAGAGAAAAACTAAAAACACAATTTTTTAGTAAATTAAAGCCAGATTTCGAAAGAGGTTAACCTATGGAAAATGTAAGTGACAATTACCATTTTTTGATAAAAAAATTGGATGAATTTGTCCGAAAATTTTATCTGAACAGGATTTTACGGGGAACTATTTATCTTCTAAGTAGCTTTTTTGTCCTTTTTCTAATATTCAACTTTGCCGAGTACTGGGGTAATTTTAATCCGATAGGTCGGAGAGTTTTGTTCTACGGATTCTTGATTTTCAATCTGGCTATCTTCACCTATTACATTCTTATCCCGCTATTCTCTTATTTCCGACTGGGAAAAATTATTAGTTATGAAAAAGCATCTTTAATTATCGGAGATCATTTTCATCCTATAAAAGATAAATTATTAAACACACTACAACTTAAAAAACTAGTTGAAAGCAATGCAGAGCACAACGAATTAATAATCGCCAGCATCAATCAGCGCATCGTTGAATTAAACCCAATTCCGTTTACGTCGGCAATCCGCTTAAGCGAGAACAAAAAATATTTAAAATTTGCGGTAATTCCTTTATCCTTAATTGTTTGTGTACTATTTTTAGCTCCAAGTATTCTGGACGACAGTACAAACCGGATCATTCATTTTAATAAGCATTTTGAAAAACCTGCACCTTTTGAATTTATAATAATTAATAAAAATTTAAATGCCGTTTCCGGCGATGATTATAAAATTGAAATAAAATTGGTTGGGAACGAAATCCCTCAAGAAGTTTATCTGGAAGATGGTCAAAACACATTTAAGCTCGACAAAGAATCGATAGTACGGTTCAATTATCTTTTCAAAAATCTTCAGAAAGATAAAACCATTCATTTTTCTGCCGGAGGATATTCATCTCCCTCTTATACAATTAATGTTAAGCGAAGACCCGAAATCACCAATTTTGATGTCAAATTAAACTATCCTTCCTATTTGGGTAAAAAAAATGAAACCGTTTCTAACAATGGCGATTTTGTAATTCCGGAAGGAACCCGGTTAACCTGGGTTTTAAAAACTGAAAACGTCGATAAAGTAGAATTTGTAAGCAATGGTAAAAAATTGCCGTTCCGGTTAGAAAAAAGAGATACTTATCATTTTGAAAAAAGAGCTTTGGATAATTTTGAATATAATTTAAAGCCCGCTAATTCTGATATTAAGGTTAATGATGAATTATCCTATCATGTGCAGGTAATTCCAGATTTATTCCCTGCTATTCAAGTGGTAGAAAAACCAGATTCAGTGAATAACAAGGTAATATATTTTGTAGGACAGCTAAACGATGATTACGGTTTCAGTAAATTAACTTTTGACGCGAAAGTTGTTGATCCGGAAAATGGAAAAGTGCTGAGGCACTTAATTCAGTCAATTCCTTTCAATAAAAATGGTTTGCAAAGCAGTTTTTTTCACGCCCAGGATTTTAAAACTCTGGTCTCCTCCGGTCAGAACATTGAATACTTTTTTGAAGTTTGGGATAATGACGCGGTAAATGGCGCTAAATCAAAAAGATCAGAAGTAAAAGTGTTTAAATCTTTATCATCTGCTGAAGTAGAAAAGCAACTTGACGCCAATACTGAATCAGTAAAAAATAAAATGGACCAGGCTATTCTTAAAGCTGCTGAAGTAGAAAAAGAAGCTAAGCGACTGAACCAAGCCCTGGTTGAAAAGAAAACGCTTACGTATGACGATAAGAAACAAGTTGAACAGTTGTTATCTAAGCAAAAAGAATTAGAAAGCCTGATTAAAGACATTCAGAAAGACAATAAACAAAATCAATTTGAACAGAAAGAAAATCAAAATTTGAACGAAGAATTGCTGCAAAAACAGAAGCAAATTGAAGATCTTTTCAACAATATTCTAGATGAAAAGACCCGCGAAATTCTGAAAAACATTCAAAAACTTTTAGAACAGAATGATAAAAATCTAACTCAGGATGAATTATCAAAAATGCAAATGGATCAAAAATCTTTGCAGAAAGAACTCGACAGGATATTAGAATTGTATAAACAGCTGGAATTTGACCAAAAGCTAGCTTTAACTACCGATAAGCTTAAGGAACTATCTAAACAGCAAGAAAAATTAGGCGAATTAACCAAAGAAAAGAAAGAATCAACAGACCAACTAAAAAAAGAGCAGGTAGAATTAAACAAGGATTTCTCAGAAATTAAAAAGAACCTGGACGAGCTTCAGCAAAAAAACCAATTACTTGAAAAACCGAACGATTTTCAAAATCCCGAAAAGGAACAGCAAGTTATAGAAGAACAGCAGAAACAAAGTTCAGAGAATCTTGATAAACAAAATAGAGACAAAGCTTCCCAGAATCAGAAAAATGCGGCCGAAAAAATGCAGCAACTGGCTCAAAAGCTGGAAAATATGCAGCAGGAAAGTGAGATGGAAGAAAATGAGGTAAACATCCAAAGTCTCCGTGAAATATTGGACAACCTGCTCATAACTTCCTTTGATCAGGAAAAAGTGATGCAAACTTTGAAAATCATGAACCCTGCTGATCCGAATTTTTCTATGAATGTTCAAAAGCAAAAAGATATCAGGGATCATCTAAAAATGGTTGAAGACAGCCTTTATTCCTTAAGCAGAAAGGTGCCGCAAATAGAGACTGTTGTCAATAAAGAAATTCAAACTATTAACAACAGTGTTAAATTGTCGCTAGAAAACCTCTCTGACCGAAAAATCCCTGAGGCAAATCGAAATCAACAGTTTGCGATGACCTCTATTAATAATTTGGCCCTGATGTTGAGTGAGGCCTTGGATCAATTACAAAAGGCGCAACGCAATGCACAATCTGGGGGAAAAGGCAAGAAAAAACAAAGCCTTTCTCAATTAAGTAAAATGCAGGAACAGCTTAACAAAAATATGCAGCAGGCAAGGCAACAAATGCAGCAGGAAGGCGGTCAGGGCAAGCAAAGTCAGGGAAAAAGTTCTATGAGCCAATCCTTAGCAAAAATGGCCAGAGAGCAGCAAATGATTAGACAGGCGATGCAGGAAATTAACAGAGAAATGAATAAAGACGGTCAAAATGGTTTAGGCAACCTGGACAAGCTGATGAAACAGATGGAACAAACTGAAACTGATCTCGTAAACCGAAAGATTCAGCAAGAAACTATTGTTAGGCAACAAGAAATTTTAACTAAATTGCTCGAGGCAGAAAAAGCAGATCGTGAGAGGGAGCAGGATGTTAAAAGAGAGAGCAAAAAGGGGCTTGACATGGCTCCAGATTATAAAATGTTCCTTCAGGAATATCAAAAAATTAAACAGCGTGAGACTGAATTATTGATGACAGTACCTCCCGCTCTAAATTCATTTTACAAAATAAAAGTGGGAGATTATTTTAAATTCTTAAATTCGGGTAATAATGAGCACTAACTCGATTGATTTTTCAGATAACACAGGCTTATATACCCTGCAGTTACCCTCTAAAATAGACAGTATACTTACGGTCGAAAACTTCATTGAAAACCTTCGGGATAAATATGATTTAAGCGAAGAGACCTATGCAAATGTACTGATCTGCCTAAGCGAAGCGGTAAACAATGCTATTGTACATGGCAATAAGGAAGATGCTTCTAAAAAGGTTTTCTTGAACCTGGAAGTTATTGAAGGAAAAAGAATGATTTTTACCATTGCCGATGAAGGTGACGGTTTTGATTATAATAACCTGCCTGATCCTACCGATCCGGAGAATTTGGAAAATTATAGTGGCAGAGGGGTTTTTATTATCAAAAAACTTGCTGACCAATGTATTTTTAATACAAAAGGGAACGAATTGGAGCTACACTTTAAATTCTAATGCCCCAATACCCGATTCATTTTTTTTCTGAAGAGATAGAGTTTACTATAAAACAAAAAATGGCCGTAAGGTCCTGGATTAGAGATACCATCAAGTCTGAAAATTATAAACTCGGCGAATTAAATTTCATTTTCTGCAGTGATGAATATCTGTTGAATATTAATCAGGAATATTTAAATCACGATACATTTACAGACATCGTAACATTCGATAATAGCGAAACTGACGGTCTTATAATTGGTGATATTTTTATCAGCATAGACCGAGTCAAAGAAAATTCAAAAAAATTTAAGGTAAATGAAACAGATGAATTGCACCGTGTAATTATTCACGGCACACTTCATTTGTTAGGATATCCCGACAAAGGTCAAAAAGCGAAAAAGCTGATGACTGAAAAAGAAGATCAATATCTAGCTTGCAGAGCCTTTGTTTAGTTATTGCATTGGAACATCAATAATCAGAATCTTAGAATTCTCTAATACTTTAATATCAAAATCCTCTGTTTGATATACGCCTACAGCATCTCTTTTATTAAATATTTCGCCGTCTATTTCAATTTTACCTTCAATTAAAAATACATAAGCTCCGTTACCGGGATGTTTGATCCGATAATTTTGAGCCATTCCTTCACTAAAGTTTCCAAGACTGAAATATGCATCCTGATTTATCCACATGCTATTTTCTTCTCCGCTCGGAGAAACTAAAACATGAAAATGGTTGTCTTTCTTCTCTATTTCAAACTTCTTTTGATCATACCTTGGTTCTATATTATCTTTTTTAGGAAAAACCCATAGCTGGAGTAAATTAACTTCTTCTGTTTTTGAGCCATTAAATTCAGAATGACGGATTCCGCTACCAGCAGACATTACCTGAACTTCTCCCGGACCAATTAAGCCTTCAGAACCCAGACTGTCCTTATGTGCCAATGATCCTTTCAAGGGAATGGTCACAATTTCCATATTATCGTGTCCATGAGTGCCAAAACCCATTCCGGGAGCTATTATATCATCATTGAGAACTCGTAACAATCCAAAATTATTTTTAATTGGATCATAGTAGTTTGCGAAACTAAACGAGTGAGCGGCTTTTAACCATCCATGATTTTGCATGCCCCTTTCATCTGCACGATAAATTAACTTTTTCATACTTAGTGAATTAAATTACATGTTTAAACACACAACTTTTATTCCAAACATCTATTTACGTACCTTTGCAGCTATTTAATAAATATATGTCGCGTAAAGCTATATTAATTGGTGCGAGTGGACTTATTGGCAGTAATTTGCTCCAAGTAATTTTAGACGGAAGTTATTATTCTGACGTGTTGACTTTATCGAGATCAGAATTGCAAATCACTCATCCTAAATTAGTAAAGAAAATTATAAATTTTGATGATACAAGTAGTTTTGAAAATCTAATTTATGGCGACGCGATTTTCAGTTGTCTTGGAACTACTAAGGGTGAAACCCCCGATAATTCTGAATACAAAAAAATAGACCATGATTATCCATTGCAGTTTGCCGAATTAGGAATCAAAAACGGGGTCAATCAATTCCATATTGTTTCATCATTAGGCGCCGATGAAAATTCTTCAAACAATTATTTGAAGCTAAAAGGAACGCTTGAAAAAAGTCTTATAAGCTTGAATATCAAGTCATTGCACATTTATCAACCTTCGTTTTTAACAGGTGACAGAAAAGAAAATCGGCTTATGGAGAAACTTTTAGCACCATTAATCAAGCTCATTAACCCATTGTTGATAGGGAAATTAAAAAATTATAGAAGTATAAAGGCGTTAGATGTTGCAAAGGCAATGTATAATCAGTCAACAAAAGAAATGGAGGGAACTTTTATATATCCATCCGAACAAATTAAAAAATTAGTGTGAGTATTCTATCTACAGAACAATTAGGCCATTCTTTTAACGATGCCTGGCTATTTAAAGATTTATATGTTGGTATTTCTAAAGGAGACCGAGTGGCCCTTGTTGGAATTAACGGGACCGGTAAATCAACCTTATTAAAAATACTTTCCGGACGATTGGCGCCATCACTGGGTAAAGTTGTTACCGAAAGAGATTTAAAGATCGGGTACCTTGAACAGGATCCAACTTTTAATGAAAAATCTACCATTGCAGACTTTATTTATTCAATTGGAAATATTCAACAACAGTTGATCAGACAATATGAAGAAGAGTTAGAGAAGCCCATTCATGACGAAGCTTTATTATCCCATTTAATGGATGAATTAAGTAATCAAAATGCATGGGAATATGAGTATGAAATTAAAACTATTCTTGGTCGGTTAGGAATTCAGCATTTAGAACAAGAGATTTCCACTTTATCAGGTGGACAGAGAAAACGCTTAGCATTAGCAAAACTCCTGATTGATGACCCGGATGTTTACATTCTGGACGAACCAACCAACCATTTAGACATTGAAACAATTGAGTGGCTCGAAAATTTTCTAACCACAGGCCAGAAAACAATCGTATTGGTTACTCACGATCGCTATTTTCTGGATAACGTGAGCAGCCAAATTATCGAGCTTGACAAGGGAAAATTATATTCTTACAAAGGTAATTATAGTTATTACTTAGAGCGAAAAGCAGAACAGGATGCGGCAACTGATGCAGCTTTTGAAAAAAATTCCAACTTATTGAGAAAAGAACTGGAATGGATGCGACGCCAGCCAAAAGCCAGAACAACTAAATCGAAATCAAGAATCGATTCGTTTTATGATCTGGAGGAAAAAACTAAAGGCAGACAAGGTAAATCAACCCTGGAATTGAGTGTGAATGTATCCCGACAGGGCAATAAAATTTTAGAACTTGATCATGTATCCAAAAGCTTTGAAGGAAAGGTGATCATGCAGAATTTTAGTTACACATTTAAAAAAGGTGATCGAATTGGTGTTGCCGGGAAAAACGGAACCGGGAAATCAACGTTATTAAATTTAATTACCGGTGCGTACAATCCCGATTCTGGTAAAATTAATTTGGGCGAAACTACCCTTTTTGGCTACTATCGTCAGGGCGGTTTAGAGTTCAATGATGACGATCGGGTAATTGATGTTGTAAAAAATGTTGCTGAGTATATAACAATGGCCGATGGTAAAAATCTTACTGCAAGCCAGGTTCTAACACATTTTCTCTTCCCTCCTGCAAAGCAGTTTGGTTTTGTAAATAAATTAAGCGGTGGAGAAAAGAAGCGGTTACAATTAATGCGGGTTTTAATGAAAAACCCAAATTTCATGATTTTAGATGAGCCGACAAATGATTTGGATATTGATACCTTAAACGTACTGGAAGATTTTCTTTTAAACTTTCCAGGTGTTTTAATGTTGGTTTCTCACGATAGATACTTAATTGACAGATTAACGGAACAGCTATTTATTTTCGAAGGAGATGGGAACGTTCGTATCTATTCGGGAAATTATACAGATTACCGTTTTGAGCAGGAAGATCTTAAATCAGCTAAAAAAATAGTTACTAAAATCGAAGAGAAACCCGTTATAATTAGTAACACTAAAAAACTAACTTTTAAAGAGCAAAAAGAATTACAGGATCTGGAAACTGGAATTAAAACTTCCGAAGATCAAATTTCAACGTTAACTGAAGAATTAAATTCCGGTATCAGCGATCACACCAGGCTTTCAGAATTAGCTATTTCTATACAAAAATTAAATACCACTATCGAGCATCAAACATTGCGCTGGATGGAATTATCCGACAAAAATTAATGAAAACATCAGATATTATTGCGTCGATCGGCGTTACACTGTTATTAATAGCTTTCTTTTTAAATCTTAAGAAGAAATTAAAAACAGAAGATAAAATTTACATAATATTAAATATTGTAGGCGCTGGAATGTGCGGTGTATCCTCTTATATGATCAAATTTTATCCTTTTGTATTATTAGAAGGGGTATGGGCAACAGTAGCTGCAGCATCTCTATTTAAGAGTGTTTCACGTGAAACACTTAAATAAACTTATTAAAAGTTCCACGTGGAACGTAAAGGCAAATGTTTAAAAAATACGACGTTATAGTAGTTGGAGCAGGCCACGCAGGTTGTGAAGCTGCCGCGGCTGCTGCAAACTTAGGTTCTAAAGTGTTATTAATAACCATGAATATGGGAACTATAGCACAAATGAGTTGCAACCCCGCAATGGGTGGAGTTGCTAAAGGTCAAATTGTGCGGGAAATTGATGCAATGGGCGGTTATTCAGGAATAATTACCGACAAAACAACAATTCAA
Source organism: Daejeonella sp. (assembly GCA_039934815.1). Classification (GTDB taxonomy): domain Bacteria; phylum Bacteroidota; class Bacteroidia; order Sphingobacteriales; family Sphingobacteriaceae; genus Daejeonella. The sequence goes on from JBDTLL010000001.1 coordinate 20,388, forward strand.
TTTCGTATGTTAAATCGCTCCAAAGGACCCGCGATGTGGAGTCCGAGAGCCCAAAATGACCGGATGCGATTTGCCGAAGAATGGAGATTACAACTGGAACAAACACCCAACGTAGATTTCTGGCAAGACACCGTAAACGATCTAATAGTTAAGGGAGATAAAGTTTGTGGAGTTATCACTTCATTGGGAGTACAAATAGAAGCAGATGCTGTTGTATTAACTAATGGAACGTTCCTTAATGGTATCATACATATAGGCGAAAAGAAATTTGGCGGCGGCAGAACAGGAGAAAAGTCAGCAACCGGTTTAACGGAAAGGCTCGTAAGTTTAGGTATGGAAGCGGGTCGCATGAAAACTGGTACTCCTCCACGCGTTGACGGAAGATCATTAGATTATTCCAAAATGGAAGAACAATGGGGAGATGAAAACCCCGGAAGATTTTCATTTACTGATACTCCCCTCCCAACCCAACAAAGATGTTGCTGGATAACTTATACAAACTCAGCTGTCCATGAAACCTTAAAAGAAGGATTTGAAAAATCACCAATGTTTACCGGTAGAATTAAAGGACTGGGTCCAAGATATTGCCCATCCATTGAAGACAAAATAAACAGGTTTGCCGAAAGAGAAAGACATCAAATTTTTGTAGAGCCTGAAGGTTGGAATACAGTAGAAATTTATGTTAATGGGTTTTCAACCTCTTTACCGGAAGAAGTACAATATAAAGCATTGACTCATATACCTGGGTTTGAAAATGTAAAAATGTTCCGTCCGGGATATGCGATTGAATATGATTTCTTCCCACCTACCCAACTAAATTTGACTCTTGAAACAAAACTAATTAAAAACTTATTTCTGGCGGGACAAATAAACGGAACCACAGGATATGAAGAAGCAGCTTGCCAGGGATTCATGGCCGGAATAAATGCACACCAAAAAATAACCGATAAACATGAATTGATCTTGAAAAGATCAGAGTCATATATTGGCGTGCTGATAGATGATTTGGTAACCAAAGGAACAGAAGAACCATATCGGATGTTCACATCAAGGGCGGAACACAGATTGTTGTTAAGACAAGATAACGCTGACATTCGCTTAAGTCCAATTGGTTTTGAGCTTGGATTAATATCACGGGAAAGATTAGATAAGGTTGAAAAGAAAGTAAAAGACTCAGACGAAATTGTTTCCTACTTAAAACAAAAACCAGCAATTCCTTCTCAAGTTAATCAGATGTTAAATGAACTCGAAACATCTCCAATAAGTCAGAATGTAAAAATGTTCCAGCTAATTACGAGACCTCAGGTAAATTTCTCTGACTTGCGAAAGGTTGATACAGGCTTTAACGAGTTATTAAACAAATACGACATTGAGACCGTTGAGCAAGCTGAAATAAAAGTTAAGTACGAAAGCTATTTTGAAAAGGAGTTAGAAATAGTTGGCCGAATGAAACGTATGGAAAACCATGAAATTAATCCCGAGTTTAATTATATAAATTTGGGTTCACTGTCAAAAGAAGCACGAGAAAAATTGATGAGAATTAAACCACGAACTTTGGGACAGGCGTCGAGAATTTCTGGAGTTTCTCCATCAGATATTTCAGTTTTAATGGTACACATGTCAAAATAATAGTTAACGTATTGATTTACAACTAATTAATACAAAATAATAATGGCTTTAAATTATCTACTTTAAAGCCATTATTTCATTTTATTTGAACATTATATTTAAAAACACCTAAAATTCGTCTAAACGCTTATAAATGGCCAAAAATAGAACTCTTCAATTTTCTCAGTATTTCATTGCTATCCTATTTGGTATTTTAATAATTCACAGCTGCGCAAGTATTCAACAACCAAGCGGCGGACCAAAAGATATCCAGCCACCGAAAGTGGTAAAGGAAATTCCAAAAAATTTAAACAGAAATTTTAGCGGCAATAAAATTGAAATACAGTTTGACGAATTTGTAAAACTTAATAGTGAATTTACCGAAATAAGCATCTCTCCTGCCTTGGATAAAATGCCAAGTTTTAAAGCGAAGAAAAGTATTCTCGACATAAAATTTGAACAACCCCTGGATTCAAATACCACCTATACAATAAATTTCGGTAAAGCCATTGGGGATGTAAATGAGAATAACATCTTAAAAAATTATACATACGTTTTTTCAACTGGCAATGAAATAGACTCCTTGACTATTTCTGGAAATGTGATAAGTACCCTTACTAAAGAAAATTTAAAAGAAACAACTGTATTTGTTTTACCTGTTAAACAGGATTCGCTATTTGGTAAAAAACGAGCTAATATTTTTACCACTACAGATTCATCCGGTAATTTTCAATTTAAAAATTTACGCGAAGGCAAATATTTTCTGTATGCCTTAAAAGAGCAAAATAACGATCGCATTTACAACGCCCCTTTAGAGGAAATAGGTTTTGTTAAAGACACCATCAACTTAAAAGGTAATATTACAGATCTAAAAGTTGAGGTGTTTCTAGAAGACCCTGAAAAATTTAGAGTTCAGGATAAAAAGATTGAAAACGACGGAAGAATTGTAATGGTTTTTAACCGGCCTTTAATTCAACCGGGTCTGCAAATTATCAATCCAAAGGAACTAAATAGCACAAAGGCGTTCGAATTCAGTGCAAAAAAAGACTCGGCACTAATTTGGCTACCGGCCTTAGCGTTCGATTCGATAAATGTGGCGCTCTCAGAAAATGGGAAAAATATTGATACTCAAATCATTTATAGAAATAAAAAGGATACTTACACGCGTGCAATAACAGCAACCGATAATGTTTCTACGGGCAAACTAAGGCCGGGAAAAAACCTTGAATTAACTTTTACAGCTCCGGTTAAGGAGTTTGATAAAAGTAAAATAAAATTGCTTCAGGATTCCGTAGAGCTTAAAAATTTCGAAGTATTAAAAGATTCATCATCCGCAAGGAAATTAATAATTAAAAACGCCTGGAGAACGGAAAGATCCTACGAATTAAACCTGTCAGAAAATGCTGTTACGGACATTTACGGCAATAAATCAAAGATCTATAATCGACAATTTAATCTGGATTCTGAGGATAATTATGGAAATATTGCTATTCAGGTAACTGTACCCGATACCAGCAAGTCCTATATTGTACAATGGCTAAATGAACAAGATGTCATTTTAAAATCTGATCAGATAAAATCAAATACCACATTAAATTATTTCAAATTTCCAACCGCAAAATACCATATCAGGGTAGTTTATGATATCAACAAGAATGGAAAATGGGATACCGGACGAGTTAAAACCAGGGAACAGCCAGAGGTAATATGGAACTTCGATAAAATATTGACTTTACGGCCAAATTGGGATCTGGAAGAAAAAATGACTATTCCGCCTCCTCAGTAAACCATTTGGAGTACATGATATAATTATCGGGAAGCTTATCAAGCATTTGCTTTTGAAGATCCGTTAGCGGCTTAATTTTTCTGGCCGGAATTCCAGCATACAGAAAACCAGACTCGCAAATTGTGTTTTCCAATACAATCGCACCTGCCGCTATAATACAATACGATTCAACAATTGCATGGTCCATTACAATTGCGCCCATTCCAATTAACACTTTATCCTTCAATGTACATCCATGCACAAGTGCATTGTGTCCAATGGAAACGTTATTCCCAATATCTGTTCCAGCCTTTTGATACGTACAATGAATTACTGCGCCATCCTGTACATTCGTATTATTACCAATCCGTATATAGTTCACGTCTCCGCGGATGACTGCATTGAACCAAACCGAACAATTGTCGCCAATTAAAACATCGCCAACAATTGTAGAATTTTCTGCTATAAAACAATCAGAACCCCAAACAGGAGATTTCCCTTTAACAGGTAGAACAAGAGCCATTATAAATAAATATTAAAAAACTGTATCGTGTGGATTTTCTTCGTGAAACGGGTAATCAGTTGTAAAATGTAAACCTCTGCTCTCTTTACGTAACATGGCAGATTTTATCACAATAAAGGAATTTTGAATCACATTACGAAGCTCACAAAGCTTTAAAGATAGTTTTGTGTGCTTATAAAAGCTTTCTGTTTCCTCATACAACAATCCCAATCTTCGCATAGCACGATCCAAACGAAAATCAGAACGAACGATACCGACATAATCACTCATTACTTTTTGGGTTTCTCGAAGATTATGCGTTACCAAAATATCTTCGTCAGACAACTGCGTATTCGTTTCATCCCATTCTGGAATATTCTCCGGTATAGAATATTGACTAAACGATTTAGATGAATCAAGGTAAATCCGATGTGCAAAAACGGCGGCTTCCAGTAAAGAATTTGAAGCGAGCCGGTTAGCACCATGTAAGCCAGTAGAAGCGCACTCACCACATGCATATAATCGAGAGATCGAAGACTTTCCAAATTCATCAACCATAATTCCTCCGCACATATAATGAGCAGCAGGAGTTACCGGAATCATATCTTTGGTCATATCCAAACCGATACTTAAACACTTTTCATAAATATTCGGAAAATGTTCTAAAATATCTGCTTTTGAGCGATGCCTTATATCTAAATAAACAAAATCATCGCCCGATTTCTTCATTTCAGCATCAATAGCACGTGCAACAATATCGCGTGGAGCAAGAGAAAGGCGTTCATCATACATATGCATGAATTCTTTACCATTTTTCGTTTTCAACACACCACCGAAACCTCTTACAGCTTCAGAAATTAAAAAAGAAGGGTATTCACCAGGATTATATAAAGCCGTAGGATGAAACTGAATAAATTCCATATTTCTAACCTTACCTTTTGCACGATAAACCATTGCAATACCATCACCGGTTGCAATAACCGGATTGGTAGTATTCGAATAGATATGCCCGGCACCGCCGGAAGCCATTATGGTTATCCTTGCTAATATCTTTTCTACAGTGTTATTAACAGTATTTAATGCGTAAATTCCATAACAAACAATATTATCGGAGCTCTTATCAACAAATTCTCCTAAATGATGCTGGGTAATTAACTCTATCGCAAAATAATGTGTCAATATCTGGATATTTGGATTACTATGAATTTGTTCGAGCAAAGCTCTTTCAATTTCATATCCCGTAATATCTTTATAATGTAACACTCGGTGTTCAGAATGACCTCCTTCTTTCGCTAAATCAAACGTACCGCTTTTATCTTTATCGAAATGAGTACCATATTTGATAATTTCCTGTATGCGCTCAGGACCTTCAGTCACAACCAGTTTAACAATCTCAGGATCACATAAACCATCACCCGCTATCAAAGTATCTTCAATATGCTTTGCAAATGAATCTTCTTTATCTACAACTACAGCAACCCCACCCTGGGCATATTTAGTGTTAGATTCGTCTTCATTTGCTTTGGTAACTATCAGAACCTTACCATGTTGCGCAGCTTTTAAGGCCAAACTTAAACCGGCAATTCCCGATCCTATAATTAAAAAATCAATGTCCTTCATAAACAGGAATTAAAACATCTGGTATTAAACTATTGTTAACAACCGTACCAAAGATGTTAATATTGTATTGGTAGTTCTCTAATAAAAAGAAAACTTCTGTATAAATTCTTAACAACACCCGTAATTAGTTTATTTTTGAAAAAGTTATCAGCCCAAAAATTGTACTTCATCAACATTTCAAATCTGTGAATAATTACACAAATAACATTTGAAAAAAAACAGAGATTTATAAAGAACCCTGATAATCAATAATGTAGATACTAAGTATTGTTTACAAATTGTTAATAAATAGTGAAAAACAATTTATGCAATAAAAAGTATATCGACTTTCTAACATAACTAACACCCTAATAAACAATAAGAATCTTATATAAAGATTTAATTGTATTTATTGATGACGTTGATAATGGATACCTTCGAAGAATTAAATATTAAAGGTTTTATAGACGAGCCTATCGATCCAACACTGGATCTGTTTGAGGAAATTAACAAACTAAAAAAAGAGAAAAATGCCGTAATACTTGCGCACTATTACCAGGAACCGGATATTCAGGATATTGCTGATTATATTGGCGATAGTTTAGGTTTATCGCAGGAAGCTGCAAAAACAGACGCTAAAATTATTGTGTTTGCCGGAGTGCATTTTATGGCCGAAACAGCCAAGATTTTATCTCCTGAGAAAACAGTTTTATTGCCGGATTTAAAAGCAGGTTGCTCTTTATCAGATAGTTGTCCGCCAAAGTTGTTTGCAAAGTTTAAGGAAAAATATCCCGATCATATGGTGATAACCTATGTAAATTGCACAGCAGAACTAAAAGCATTGAGCGATATTGTTTGTACCTCAAGTAATGCGGTTCAAATTGTAGAAAGCTTAGGAAAAGATCAAAAGATAATTTTTGGTCCGGATAGAAACCTGGGTGCCTACGTAGCGAAAAAGACTGGTAGAGATTTAGTATTGTGGAATGGAGCCTGCATGGTTCACGAAATATTTTCGCAGCAGCGAATTACTAAATTGAAAGAAAGACATCCCGAAGCGAAATTTATTGCTCACCCGGAATGTGAGGACAGTGTTTTGAAAATGGCGGATTATATTGGTTCTACCACGGGTTTATTGAAATATACAATCAATGATCCGGCAAAAGAATTTATTGTGGCCACCGAAAGCGGAATTATTCATCAGATGGAAAAGGCAAATCCGGATAAGGTATTTATACCTGCTCCGCCGAATAACGCCTGTGCATGTAATGATTGTCCGCATATGAAGCGTAACACGCTCGAAAAGTTGTACTTGTGCCTTAAAAATGAATTGCCGGAGGTAACGGTACCAATGCATGTGATTGAAAAGGCCAGAAAACCTATTGAAAGAATGCTGGAAATTTCGGCAAGCTTAGGTTTATAATAATTAAAAAATGTTTGAAAATAAAGGACGAACAGAAATAGAACAATTGGGTGAATTTGGTTTAATAGATCACCTGACAAAAAATATTAAGATAACACAAAAATCAACTGTAAAAGGTATTGGAGACGATGCTGCAGTTTTAAATTTCGCCAATAAAAAAACTTTGGTTTCCACCGATCTTTTACTGGAAGGAATTCATTTCGATTTAGCCTACACTCCCCTAAAGCATTTGGGCTACAAAGCGGTTCAGGTTAATTTAAGTGATATTTATGCTATGAACGGCATAGCATCTCAGGTGACAGTTTCTATTGGTATTTCCAGTAAATTTCCGCTTGAAGCTGTTGAAGAATTGTATCAGGGAATTATAATTGCCTGCGAAAAATATAATGTTGATTTGGTTGGGGGCGATACTTCTGCGTCAAAACAAGGATTAATTATTAGTGTAACCAGTATCGGTTATGCCGATGAAAAACAAATTTGCTATCGCGATGGTGCAAAAGAAGGCGACCTTTTATGCGTATCCGGAGATTTGGGTGGAGCATATATTGGCTTGCAATTATTGGAACGTGAAAAAAGGATTTTTCTGGATAATCCAAAAATACAACCTGATCTGGAGGGAAAGGATTACATAGTTGAAAGACAATTAAAGCCTGAGGCAAGGAAAGACATTGTAGAAGCGCTTCAAATTATGAAAGTGAAGCCAACTTCCATGATAGATATTTCTGACGGCCTTGCATCTGAAATTATCCATTTATGTAAGCAATCTGATAAAGGTTGCAGCTTGTACGAAGAAAAAATACCAATTGATCCGATGACGTATGATACAGCCAGAGATTTTGGAATAGATCCAACCGTTTGTGCTTTAAATGGCGGAGAAGATTACGAGCTGCTTTTCACCATTGATCAGAAAGATTTTGAGACTGTAAAAAATAACCCGGATATATCCATTATCGGACATATTACCGAACCTTCCGCCGGATATCATTTAGTTTCTAAAGCCGGAAAAGTACATCCTTTAACCGCTCAGGGATGGAATTCACTAAAATCTAACGAGGAATAATTTTTTAATTTTCAATATCAATCAGGAATTTAGGATCAATTTGCTTACTTGCTTTTGCTCCTAAATTTTTGATCTTACTGGCAGTGTTTGTTAAGTTTCCACTTCCGTTGGATAATTTATTTAAGGCTTTATCATAAGCTTCATGGCTTTGACGAATATTCTTTCCGATAGAATCCATGTCTGTAAGAAAACCTACAAATTTATCGTACATCTGACCGCTTAAGCGAGCAATTTCCATGACATTTCTGTTTTGGCGTTCCTGTTTCCAAATGCTTGCAATTGTTCTCAAAGTTGCCAGTAAAGTCGACGGACTCACAATAACCACCCGTTTATCCCAGGCATAATTAAAAATTTCTGCATCCTGTTGAACAGCAATACTAAAACACGATTCAATCGGGATAAAAAGCATCACAAAATCCGGAGAATTTATTTTGTGCAAATCACTATAATTTTTGGCAGAAAGTTCATTTATATGATTTTTGATCGATTGAATATGACCTTTTAAATGAATTATTTTTTCTTCTTCAACTTCGCAATCAACTAATCGGGAATAAGAAATTAGAGAAACTTTTGAATCAATCACCAAATGCTTGTCTTCCGGGAGATCAATTATTACATCGGGTTGAAAACGACTTCCATCTGCAGATTGAAAACTGCTCTGCACACGATATTCCTGATCTTTAACCAAACCGGATCGCTCTAAAATCCGCTCCAGAATCATTTCTCCCCAGTTTCCCTGCTTTTTATTATCGCCTTTTAAGGCTTTGGTTAGATTTTGGGTTTCGGTGCTCATGGTTTTATTCAGATCAACCAATTGCGTAATTACACCTTTTAAAATATTGCGCTCGTCAGATTCAGTTTTATAAACTTTATCTACCTTTTCTTCAAAAGCTTTAATGTTTTCTTTTAACGGATTGAGGAGAATATCCAGATTTGTTCTGTTTTGCTCTGTAAATTTTAGTGTTTTTTCATCCAGTATTTTTGCAGCAATTAATTCAAAATCTTTGTTGAATTTTTCCTGATTTTGATCTCTGTCTTTTTGTAATTCTTCCAGTTTTTCCTGCTGCGCTTTAAAATAAGAGCGGCTGCTTTCTAATGATTTTTCTGCCAGATTCACTTTATCGCGTTCCTGCTGCAACTCAGCTAATAATCTTTCCTGATCTGATTTTAACAGCCTTGTTATATTTTCTTTCTCCAGTTCAATGTTTTGCGCACGTTCCTGTGTTCGGGCTAATTCTATTTTTAATTCTTCATTTTCTTTTTTCAGGATGTTATCCGTATTAGAATTTTGAGGTTTATTATTCCTGAAAAAAAAGAACAAAACAAGGGCAATAAATAGAGCGCCAATTAAAATTAAAACAGAAATGTCCATTGCTAAAAAATTTAACACGAATATATTAAAAATGAATATGAGTAGCGGTATTTACTAATTTATTTAGATAATATTTACGATTGTAAAAGCAAATCAGAAACTTTTTCTCCCATTAAACTTCCAAGGGCAATTCCCATTCCGTTGCATCGAACAGCGCAGAAAATATTGGGTTCAAAGTTTTTAATGATGGGTTCTAATTTTTCGCCGAAAGCCATAATTCCGCTCCAGCGATGTTCTATTTTAAAACTCTGTCCCGGGAGGATAACTTCTTTCAGAATTTTCTCCAATTGAATTTGTACAGGTTCAGTTATACCTAAATTAGTTGTTTCTTCGGCCTTAAAATCAATATTTCGGCCTCCGCCGATTAAAATTCGGTTATTTATATTTCTGAAATAATAATAGCCTTTATCATAATGGAAAGTTCCTTTAATTTTTAAATCCGGAATTTCTTCGGTTACTAAAACTTGTCCCCGACCGGGAGTGATATCCAAATCCGGAAATAACTGAGCGGTAAATGCATTAGTGGCGATAATCACTTTTTTACTTTTGAAAATTCCCTGATTGCAAATTAGATTTACACCTTCGGAGGTGTTTTCCACGGTTTCAACCTTACAATTGTTAAAAACAGAAACTCCCAGCGATTGCACCTTTTGTAAATAGGCACGCATCATTTTTCCCGTATCAATCTGCGCTTCGTATTTGTTCTGAATAATTGAGCCGATATCGCGTAAGCCAAATTCGCCTATTTTTGTATTATTGACTGCAAAAATGTCAGGTTTTTGAATAACATTTTTCAGTAGATTGTTAAAATAATCTATTTTATTAATGCACTTTTCAGCAAAAATTTGGTCTGAATTTCTAAATATTTCATAGCCGGAATTTGGTTGAAAATCTAGTGCGTCATCGCCTAAATTTTGCCTGAGTTTTTCCAAACCTTTCCAGCGCATTTCAACTATATTCAAAAGTTCATCTTCTGTAGAACTTTCTAACTCATCCAACATTTCAGAAATGCTTCCAAAACAAGCAAATCCGGCATTTTTCGTGCTTGCGCCAGATGGTAAAAATCCGGCTTCAAGTATCGCGATAGCCAAATTTGGTTTTGACAATTTTAAATTCAATGCCGCACTTAACCCAACAATGCCGCTGCCTACAATAATTACATCGTAACCGGATAGAAAAGTAGTTTGTTCCCAATAAGAAAAGCTGTTTAGCATATAAGCTCTCAGATTTTTATTCGTTTAAAACCTATCTATTAGACAATAGCTTACCAACATTCGGAATGCTTTTTGAAATAGAATTGTAAATTATAAAATTATGGGATTAATGTTAATGATTGTTATTGCTGTGATCAGTTTCATTGTGCAATGGCGGTTTAAAAGTAAATTTAAAAAATACGCTGAAATACCTTTAACGTCGGGTTTGAGCGGAAAAGATATAGCCACAAAAATGTTGGCCGACAATGGAATTTTTGATGTTGAAGTGATTTCTGTAGAAGGAAAATTATCAGATCATTACAATCCGGATAAGAAAACTGTGAATTTAAGTCCGGAGGTTTTCCACGGTCGAAGTGTAGCATCTGCAGCAGTTGCCGCTCACGAATGCGGTCACGCTGTTCAGCATGCGAAAGCGTATAGTTTCTTAAAATTCAGATCAGCCATGGTTCCGGTAGTAACCGTTTCATCAAAAATGATTCAATGGACTTTAATGATTGGCGTAATGCTCCTGATTTTTTCAGGAAACATTATGGTTTTAGCGGTTGGTGTTGGCGCTCTGGCAATTGTAACGCTATTCAGTTTCATTACACTTCCGGTTGAATTTGATGCAAGTAAAAGAGCTTTAGCCTGGTTGCAAACAAATCGCGGTATTATGCAATCTGAAGTAGAAAATGAGCAGGCAAAAGATGCGCTTTGGTGGGCCGCTATGACCTACGTTGTTGCCGCATTAGGATCTTTAGCAGCGCTGCTTTATTACGCGAGCATGCTCAGCGGCAGAAGAGATTAAACACAAAAAAACCTGAATGATTTTCATTCAGGTTTTTTTTATAACCTTAATTTGCTATCGCGAAGCAATAGAAATGTGTTAGTTTAATTTGTAAGGAGTTAGTAAATAGAACTCGGGTATGTTAACCTGGAAACGTTCTGAGTCAACTACTCTTTTCATTTCGTAGAAACCCTTCATACTTCCAATATCTGTTTTTAAGTTGCAGCCAGAAACATATTCGTGATTTTCTCCAGGCTCAATAACAGGTTGCATTCCAACAACACCCTCTCCATCAACTTCGCGATGTGTGCCGTTAGAATCAAAAATATCCCAATGTCTGTTTAATAACTGAACGCTGTATTCAGTCATGTTTTCGATATTCACTTTATACGCGAACATGAAATGTTCATTCACGGGATTTGAATACTCAGGTTGGTAAATTGTTTCTACCGACACTTTAACTCCATCAGTAATTGCTGTTACCATAAAATAAAGATTTATTCAAGATAATAATATAATTCAGAAAGCCAAAATCAGGCAATCACAGAGTCAAACTGTTCGTTAATTTCTTCAAGAACAGCATTAATGTCATCAATGTTTTCCAGCGAAACTAATTTCATTCTGTACTCCTTAAAATTCGGAATTCCTTTAAAGTAATTTGAATAATGTCTGCGCATTTCAAAAATACCGGTTTTAGGACCTTTCCAAACTACAGATTTTTCTAAATGGGTTCTGCAAACCTCTACTCGTTCTGTTATTGTTGGTCCTGGCAAATGTTCTCCGGTAGCAAAAAAGTGTTTAATTTCTCTGAAAATCCATGGATAGCCGATGGCCGCACGGCCGATCATGATTCCATCAATTTCATACTCTAACTTCCAGTTTGCAGCTTTTTCAACACTGTCCACATCGCCATTTCCAAAAATGGGTATTTGTATTCTTGGATTTCTTTTTATCTCACGAATCAAAGTCCAGTCGGCGCTGCCTTTATACATTTGAGCACGTGTTCTGCCGTGAATGGTTAATGCCTGAATTCCGATATCCTGCAAACGTTCTGCAACTTCATAAACGTTTTTGGTAGTATCGTCCCAGCCCAGGCGTGTTTTTACCGTTACCGGAAGATGCGTGGCTTCCACAACCGCCTTGGTCATTTTCACCATCTTGTCAATATCCTGAAGTAAACTTGCTCCGGCTCCGCGACAAGCGACATTTTTAACCGGACAACCGTAATTAATATCGATCAGATCTGGTTTTACAATGGTTGCAATACGCGTTGCTTCACGCATACTTTCTATATCGCTTCCAAAAATCTGGATTCCAATTGGCCGTTCGTACTCAAAAATATCTAATTTCTGACGGCTTTTTGCGGCATCACGAATCAAACCTTCCGAAGAAATAAATTCCGTATACATCATGTCAGCGCCGTTTTGCTTACAAACAAAACGGAAAGGCGGATCGCTCACATCTTCCATTGGTGCAAGCAACAGCGGGAACTCTCCTAAATCTATATTTCCAATCTTAACCGACATTAGCTATCTTCAACGCAATTATTTTACAAAATTCTTCGGACGCAAAATTACAAATATTTACTAATCATGCCTGAATACGGGTCAACTGAACGTCATCCTTTTATTTCCCTCATTTTTCTTCTTTTGCTATTGCTTGCCGGAACCATTGTTTTTACAATTTTGGGCGGTGTTGCCGGAGCAGCTTTATACGGAACAACGGACGTTTTAAAATTCTTTACAGGAAATTTTAGCAATAATTTAAACCTGACCAAACTAATGCAGATTTTTTCTGCTACCGGAATGTTTATTGTACCGGCACTCGCTTTTGCCCGGATAGAGAGCCGAAACTGGAAAAAATATTTAAAATTCAATTCAGCCTCCATCATATTATTTCTGCTGGTACTATTTATCATGTTTAGTTCCGGGCCTTTAATGGAGCTTTCTGTAGCTATTAATGAGAAAATGAAATTGCCGGCTTTCCTTCGTGATATGGAAATCTGGATGCGAAATCAGGAAGATCAGCTTGCGGAACTTACCAAGCAACTTTTAACGATGAATAATTTTGGGGATTTAGCCGTCAATCTGTTGATGCTGGCAATCATTCCGGCTATTGGCGAAGAATTAATTTTTCGCGGTAGCCTGCAAAAGTTATTTAACAAAATGACTGGAAATTATCACGTTGCCATTTGGATAACCGCAATTATATTCAGCGCTTTCCACATGCAGTTTTATGGTTTTTTACCAAGAATGTTTTTAGGAGCCATGTTTGGTTATCTGTTGGTTTGGAGCAATTCAATCTGGATACCGATATTAGCGCACTTTGTGAATAATGGCGTGGCGGTTTTTACCGCATATTATTATCAGCGACAGGGAATTTCATTAGAAAAACTCGATCAGGCGCAATCTTATTCAGCAATTTTTTATGTAATAAGCGCAGTTCTTACAGCTGCTCTATTATGGTTATTTTATACCCGATCTTTTAAACAACAACAGATTATTACAGACGATAATGGAGCAAGGCTGGGTTAAAATTTACACGTCGCACGACTTTTTTAAGTCAGAAATTGTTCGTCAGGTTTTAATAGATCACGAAATGGAAGCGATTCTAATGGATAAGCAAGGTTTTCCTTATAAAATTGGCGAAGTAGAAGTTTATATTCATCAGGATAATTTCCATAAAGCCATTGAGCTGATTGTAAAAAACGATTTATAAAATGAAGACAAGGGCAATTACCGGATTTTTTTTTGTGGCTGTTATGCTTGCTTCTGTGCTGTTGGGAGCTTATGCGTTTTCATTATTTTTCTTAATTCTGAGTGTACTTAGTATTGAAGAATTTTACCGCCTGGTTAGTACAGAAATAGTGAAGCCTCAAAAACGCTGGGGAATGGTACTGGCAATTTGTATTTACTTACCGGTTTGCTTATATTTTTTAAAAGCCGAACCCATCATTTATTTGTTGATCTGCATTCCGATAACCATATTAATTTTTATTGCCGAATTATATCGCAAACAAAATAATCCTTTCCATAATATTGCTTACACATTGTTTGGAGTTTTGTATGCCGTAGTTCCTTTTTGCTTTTTCTACGGAATGGCATTTACTGATGGAAGTTATTCCTATCATTACCCTTTAGCATTTTTAATTTTGCTTTGGGCAAGCGATACAGGAGCTTATTTGTTTGGATCAAAACTGGGTAAGCACAAATTGTTTGAAAGACACTCGCCTAAAAAAACCTGGGAAGGATTTTTTGGTGGAATGTTTACAAGTGTTGCCGCTGCCTTTATTATTAGTATTTATTTTACAGATCTGGCACCAATCCATTGGATTGTTATTTCCATAATTATTGTAACAGGCGGCACGCTTGGCGATCTGTGTGAATCTATGTTGAAACGAAGCTTATCTGCAAAAGATTCGGGAACACTTTTGCCCGGGCACGGCGGAATTCTGGATCGGTTTGACGGATTATTATTAGCGGCGCCACTGGTATTTGTATATTTACAATTCCTAAAATTTATCTAGAAATTTTCGCAATAAAGTAAATTGTAATTGTCAGTAAATTAAGTATTCAGCGGAATCTGGAATGATTTTTAGGGATATTAGTACAGAACCCAAAAGCTTAATGGAACATCAAATAAAATCTTCTCCGGAAGATTATACAACTAAAGAAAAGAAAGACCGCTCATTACTATACATGGGAATTATTCTCGGAATAATTATTCTGGTAATGGGTTATTTAACCCTGTATGTTGATGATGCCGGCAACCTTTTTTCGTTCAAAAAAGAAACAGTTTCTCTGGTAAACGATAAGTCAGAAAGTCTGCAGGAAAATGCCAGTATGAGCGAAAGCGAGATTCGTGCTTCTCTGGTAAAATTTATTCAGGCATTTTATTATGATCAGAGTCGCGGATATTTTGATCCGCCAAGTTATTTTGCCAGCATCACCGAAACCTATTACAATTTTCACAACCTCACGTATCAACGGTTACGCAATATTCATAGCAAGCGCATTTCTGAAATGCGCAATTTAAGTCAGAACTGGATAGTTTCATCTTTAAAGTTTGAGCACGACGGACCAAATCTGGTTGCAACTTATTGGGTCAAAATGAGCTATTTCAAGCCGGCCTGGCGAAAGCAGGAATCGGCAGATATCAAACACGAAATGGTCATTAATTCTGAAGGCAAAATTGTGTCTCTAAAGGAATTGGAAACCAAAAATTTCAGTTCATTTACTGTTGAGCCGGAAATTGATACTTTACAGGGTGAAGATACAAACTGGGGGGAGACAAATGCTTCCGCAGCGGCTGTTCCCGCAAGTACAGAATCTGCTCCAACAGCAAATGCAGAGGCCTTGTACGAAGGCAAATTATATGATCTTGGTTCGGTTGAAACAGCACCGGAATTTCCGGGCGGACAAAAGGCACTTGCAAAATATTTAGGATTTAATTTAAAATATCCGGCAGCCGCCAGAGAAAATAATACGCAGGGAAAAGTTTATATCAGCTTTGTAATTGAAAAAAACGGTCAGTTAACCGATTTTAAAATTATTAAAGGGATTGGAAATGGTTGTGATACCGAAGCTTTGCGTGTTTTGAAAAACAGCGTAGCCTGGAAACCTGGTATGGTTGAAGGAAAGCCAGTTCGTACAGCGTTTACTCAACCGATAATTTTCCAGATTGCTAACTAACCAATTGTGGCTGTGCAATTTCTTCAAGTACCTCTATTGCGGTTTCTATAGAATTTACGTGTTCAACAGCTATTCTGAGTGAGTTTTTAATCTCCCGTAAATTACAAATCCGCGGATGCGCCTGCGCAAATTGTAAAACACGGCTAAACTGCTCGGTCTCAAAATAAGACGACTGCTTATTGCTGATAAAATATCCTCTCAAAACATTCTTTTTAAGCGATATTTTTTCAAAACCAATCATTTTTCCAAGCCATTGCAAACGCCAGGTATTTAATAATTCCCTAACGGGATCCGGAATTGGTCCAAAACGATCAATTAATTGCTGTTCAAATTGAGCCAATTGCGCTTCATCTTCAACCTTAGAAAGTTCTGTGTACAAATTGTAGCGTTCGCCAATATTGGTTACGTATTCATCCGGAATTAAAACTTCCAGGTCCGTGTCAACCTGTGTGAAAGTGATGAATGGACGTGGTTTTTCATCCGTAAAGAGATCCTTAAATTCATCCTCTTTTAATTCCTGTATGGCTTCATCCAGAATTTTATGATACATATCAAAACCAATTTCCGCAATAAAACCACTTTGCTCGGCGCCTAAAAGGTTTCCGCTTCCGCGGATATCCAAATCCCTCATGGCCACATTAAAGCCGCTGCCAAGGTCAGAAAACTCTTCGATAGCACTTAGTCTTTTCCGGGCTTCGTTTGTTAAAGTAGATAACGGCGGACTCAGCAAATAACAGAAAGCTTTTTTGTTGGAACGACCAACTCTTCCACGCATCTGGTGCAGATCGCTTAAGCCGAACATATGCGCATGATTGATCAGTATTGTATTCGCGTTAGCAATATCCAAACCTGCTTCTATAATGGTTGTGGCAACCAATACATCATAATCGCCATCCACAAATTTCATCATTACATCTTCCAGCGCATCGCCTTCTAACTGTCCGTGAGCTATGCCTATGCGTGCTTTTGGAACTAATCTGTTGATCAATCCTCCCAATTGCATTAAATCCTGAACGCGGTTATGAATGAAGAAAACCTGTCCGCCCCGATCAATTTCGTACTCAACGGCTTCTTTAATCAGTTTTTCGTTAAAAACATGGAGTTCTGTAACAACCGGCTGTCTGTTTGGTGGCGGAGTGCTGATAATACTTAAATCGCGGGCGCCCATTAAACTAAAATGCAGTGTTCTTGGAATTGGCGTTGCTGTAAGAGTTAAAGTATCTACATTAACCCTAAACTGCTTTAATTTCTCTTTTACGCTTACGCCGAATTTTTGCTCTTCGTCTATAATCAGCAAGCCCAGGTCTTTGAATTTAACATCCTTACTCACAATCCGGTGCGTACCAATAATAATATCAACCTTGCCTTCGGCTAATTTTTGAAGAGTTTCTTTGATCTGTTTGCTGGTTTTAAAACGATTGATGTAATCGATATTGCAGGGAAAATCTGCCAACCGCGAGGAAAATGTTTTAAAATGTTGTAAAGCAAGGATAGTTGTTGGAACCAATATCGCAACCTGCTTACTATCTGTTACAGCTTTAAATGCTGCACGAATGGCAATTTCAGTTTTACCAAAACCCACATCGCCGCAAACCAAACGGTCCATTGGGTGCGGAGATTCCATGTCTTTTTTTACATCGGCAGTTGCCTTTACCTGATCGGGCGTATCTTCATAAATGAAAGAAGCTTCTAATTCTGTTTGCAAATACGTATCCGGATAAAAGGCATTTCCGGTTTGCGATTTGCGTTTGGCGTAAAGTTTTATCAGATCGCGGGCAATATCCTTAACTTTTTTTTTAGTGTTTTTCTTCAGCTTATCCCAAACATCGGTTCCAAGTTTGTTCATTTTAGGAGTTGCGCCGTCTTTGCCGGAATATTTAGAGATCCGGTTAAGCGAATTGATATTTACATACAACAAATCATTGTCGGCGTAAATTAAACGGATCATTTCCTGCGTCTTTTCATTTACCTCAACCTTTTCTAATCCGGCATATTTTCCAATTCCGTGATCAATATGCGTGATGTAATCGCCGGGTTTTAGCTCACGCAATTCTTTTAAAGTTATGGCCTGTGAGCGTACATAACCTTTTTTTAATTTGTATTTGTAATAGCGGTCAAAAATCTGATGATCAGTATAGCACGCCAGTTTTTGTCCGTGGTCTATAAATCCTTCCCGCAAGGATAAATGTACAGGAGTAAATTTGGTAGTTTTATCGATGTCTTCGAAAATGCTGTAAAGACGTTCGATTTGTTTGGTTGAATCTGTAAAAATGAAGTTTTGTATCTGCTGATCTTCATTCAGTTTCATGTTATGAATCAGCAGGTTGAAATCCTTGTTGAAAGATGGCTGCGGCTTTATTTCGAATGAAAATGTGTCTGTTGGCGTATAGAAAAATTGCTTTCCAAATTCCAGGATTTTAAAATCATGGAGCTGAGCAGTAAGTAATTTGTCATCAGTAAAATTGAAAATCGGATCAAGCCATTGCGGATTTTCCTTTTTGTCTTGTGCCGGTATTGCTTTCCAGAATTCTACAGCTTTTTTGTAGCCTTGGCGGATAATATCCAGGGAAAATTCCACGTCCTTAAACCAAACCAAGGTATCCGGATCAATATATTCCAGTAATGAAATGTTGTGGTCTGTTAAAAATTTGGATTGAACGTTGGGCACGATCGTAATGCTTTTTACGTTCTCCACCGAAAGTTGATCTTCGATTTCGAAAGTGCGGATGCTTTCTATAAAATCAGCAAAAAACTCAATTCGGTAAGGAAGATCATGCGAGAAAGAGAAAATATCTACAATGCCGCCACGGATTGAAAATTGACCGGGTTCATAAACAAAATCAACACGCTCAAAATCGTATTCAATTAAAAACTCATTAATAAAATCAATATTGAGCTTGTTCCCGGTAGAAATTTCGAGTGTATTTTTTTCTAATGCTTCGCGATCAATAACCTTTTCTGCCAGAGCTTCCGGGTACGTCACAATCAGCTTCCCAAACTCAGAAGAATGATTTAACTCATTTAAAACCTCTGCACGCTGCAAAACGTTTCCGCTATCTACCAAAGTAAATTCAAAAGATTTGCGGTAAGACGATGGAAAGAGCAGGACTTCCTTTTGCAGGAGATTTTCTAAATCGCTAAGAAAATATGCCGCTTCTTCTCTTTCCGGAAGAACAAAAACCATGCTCTGGTGCTGCAGAAAATATAGGGCTATGGCAACAACGGCATCGCTGGAACCCACAAGGCCTTTCAAATGTATCCGCGGGTTCTTTCCGGCATTAATTTGTTTTGCCAGATCTGCCACACGCGGGTCTGATTTGTATAAATTTATTATATTACGAATATCCACTCAAGCAATTTTCGATGCAAATATACAAGTAACACCGTTTAATAAACATTGTTGTGCTTTCTAAAATTTAGAAGCATTTGATTTATGTTTTAACTTATTTAACTTAGTTAAATACCTCTTTCTTTTTAGCAGATACTATTTTATATACTTTTTAATATACAAAAATGAGAAACGCAGCTAAATATGGCCTATTGATTGGAATTGTCAGTGGCATCTGGATCCTGATTATGCATTTTGCAGGAGTTTTCGAAAATGCTTACGAGAATCCGGATAAGATGAATTGGCTGGAATATGTCTCAATAGTGATTCCTTTTGCAGGGCTGTACCTCGGTATTAAAAACTTTAGAGATCACATAAATGAAGGCAGAATGGAGTTTTTTGAAGGACTATTCGAAGGCTTTAAAATTATAATTGTGGGCGGAGTAATCACAGCATTTTTCGCGGTGGTGTATGTACAATATTCTCCAAATTTGTTGAATACCGATTATATGGGCCGAATTGGTGGCGCCGGCCTGATCGGAATTATGTTCAATCTCATCATATCGCTGGTGCTGATGAATAAGCAAAAGCATCTGTAGCATGTTTAAACAGCTTAAATTTGAATTGATTTTTTGGATTTCAGGATTTCTTGTTTTGTTAAACATAGATCCGGCTATTCATCATTTTACGCTTTGTCCCTTAGAAAATTTAGGCTTTTCGTGGTGCCCCGGATGCGGTTTGGGAAGATCTATAGCGTTCCTTTTTCATGGAAACATTCAGGAATCAATTAACCAGCACTGGTTTGGAATTCCGGCATTGGCCATTATTTTACACCGCATTTTTCAACTATCTAAACAACAATTCACAAATTTTTCAAAATCAAGCCTTAAAGAATGTATCAAGATTTAATTTCTCATTTTAATGGAATGAGCCCCGAAGAGTTTCATTTTCTGGAGCAGATTATGAGCGAAATGGACGAGAAGCAAGCCCGCACATTTGTAATGTTTTATGGCGGCAAAAGAAAGTCACCACAGGATATTCTGCTTTTCACCCTGATCGGATTTATTGGCGCCGCCGGTATTCAACGCTTTGTTATAGGGCAAATCGGAATGGGGATTTTATACTTTTTTACAGGCGGTTTATGCTTAATAGGAACAATCGTCGACATAATTAATCATAAAACGCTTGCATTTGATTATAACAAAGAGGCAGCTTACGAATCTGCCCAATTGGTAAAGTCAGAGTGGAGAAATTAAGTAATGTGCGGGTTCCGCTTTAACAGATGAATAGCTTTCTAGGGAAAATTCTTATTCTAACAGGCGTGTTAATCGCGTTACTGGGTGTCGTCATTTATTTTTTACCTGGGAAATTTTCCTGGATAGGAAATCTTCCGGGCGATATCAAAATTGAAAGAAAAAATTTCAGATTCTATTTTCCGTTAACAACCATGATATTATTCAGCCTCCTGCTTACTTTGTTTGTGCGCATTTGGAGATGGCTGCAGTAATAAAGTAAATTCGCTGCATGAAATTATTAGAAATCACTTCCTTCCTGGAAAAAACAGCTCCTTTATCTTACCAGGAAGATTATGACAATTCTGGTTTGATAGTAGGTGACCCGAATGAGGAAATTACCCAAGCTTTAATATCATTAGACTGTACGGAAGATGTTGTTGATGAGGCTATTGCAAATGGTTGTAACCTAATTATTTCTCATCATCCCATCGTTTTCCGCGGATTGAAAAAGTTTACCGGCAAAAATTATGTGGAACGGGTTATTATTAAAGCTATCAAAAATAATATCGCGATTTACGCAATACATACCAATTACGATAATGTGCTGCATGGCGTAAACGGCAAAATCTGTCATCAGCTTGGCATTAAAAACCCGCGGATTTTATCACCGAAAAATAATCTTTTAAAAAAGCTGGTTACTTACGTTCCGGAAAAACACAGCCAGGAGGTGAAAGACGCACTTTTCCTGGCGGGAGCCGGAAATATCGGCGAATATTCGGAATGTAGTTTTAGTAGCAGTGGAACAGGAACTTTTAAAGCTGGCGAAAACGCAGACCCATTTGTTGGTGAAATTGGTAAAAGGCATCACGAAAGTGAAGTTCGCATCGAAATGATCTATACTTCAAATCAGGAAAGAGAAATTTTGCAAGCTTTGCATCTTGCTCATCCGTATGAAGAAGTGGCTTATGATCTGTATTCTTTAGATAATAAGCATTCGCAGATAGGTTCTGGAATGATTGGAAACCTGGAAACGGAGATGGACGAAACTCAATTTTTAATTCATATTAAAAACAAGTTGAATGCAAATGTGATCAGATACACCAAATTGCGGAATAAATCTGTTAAAAGAGTTGCAGTCTGCGGCGGCGCCGGAAGCTTTCTTTTGCAGCAGGCAATTAATGCCGGAGCAGATTTTTTTATAAGCGCAGATTTTAAGTATCACGAATTTTTTGATGCTGATAAAAAAATCGTGATTGCCGATGTGGGACATTTTGAGAGTGAGCAATTTACACAGCAACTATTGTTGGAAATTATTACAGAAAAATTTCCTAACTTTGCACTCCGTTTAACACAAAAAAACACAAACCCCATAAATTATTTGATTTAATGGAACAAACTGTAGAAGAGAAATTAAAAGCATTATACGAGCTTCAAACCATTCACACACAAATCGATAAAATTCGCCAGGTTCGCGGCGAACTTCCAATGGAAGTATCTGATTTGGAAGATGATGTTGCCGGTTTAGAAACCCGTATTCAAAAAATAAAAGGCGATCTGGATGAACTTGAGGATTCAATTGTAACCCGCAAGAACATGATCAAAGAAGCTTTGGCTGCTACTAAAAAGTACGAAACACAGCTTAATGATGTAAAAAACAATCGTGAGTATGATGCTATTTCTAAAGAAATAGAAATTCAGGGATTGGAAATTCAGGTTTCTGAAAAGAAAATTAAGGAACATACTTTCGAGATTTCTAACCGCACAGAAGGTTATGAAAAATCTTTAGCTGAGCTTGCTGAGTTAAAGAAAAACCTTGAAATGAAAAAAGCTGAATTAGATACGATCATTTCTGAGACAGAAAAAGAAGAGTCGGTTATTATGAAAAAAGCCGATGAAGCTGAGAAACACATTGACGAGCGTTTGCTAATTGCATACAACAGATTGCGTAACAACGCGAAGAATGGTTTGGCGGTAGTTACCATTCAGCGTGATTCTTGTTCCGGTTGTTTCAACCAGATTCCACCACAAAGGCAGTTAGATATCCGTCAGCGTAAGAAAATTATTGTTTGCGAGCATTGCGGACGTATTTTGGTTGACGAAGGTTTTGCATTAGAAGAAAACCCGGTTTCAGCTGAGTAATCTAACATAGATATAAAAAAAGCGGTTCAAATATTTGAACCGCTTTTTTTATGCTTAATATTTCGTTTTAGAATTTATATACCATGGCGTTAACATTCATTCCTGCTCCAACAGAAGCAAAAACTACAATGTCACCTTCTTTAACCTCATGATCATCCAGCTGGTTTTTTAAAATCAGATCTAAAAGCGTTGGAATAGTTGCTACAGAACTATTGCCATATTTTGCAATAGTCATGGGCATTACTTCCATCGGTGTTTCCCGGATTCCGTAAAGCTTAAATAACCTTTTTAAAATTGCCTCGTCCATTTTTCCGTTTGCCTGATGAACCAGCACCTTTTTTATGTCGGTAATATCAAGTCCAGCTTTTTCTATAGTTTGCTTTATAACCAGTGGAACATTTGATAAGGCGTACTCATAAATTTTACGGCCATCCATTTTTATAAACATATCATCGCTTATAAGATCGGGATTGCTGGATTTGCCGGAATAAAGATAAAACGCTTCCACAGAAGTGTGCGATTGCGTTTTATGCGCTAAAATTCCGTTACCGGAATCTTCCTGTCCTTCAAGAATGGTAGCGCCGGCACCATCCGAAAATATCATGCTGTCTCTGTCATGCTGGTCTGTAACTCGCGACAAAGTTTCTGTGCCGATAATCATTACTCTTTTTGCATCGCCAGAACGGATGAAATAATCGGCCTGAATCATTCCCTGCAACCATCCCGGACAACCGAAAGGTAAATCGTAAGCAATACAATCCGGGTTTACTATTCCTAACTTATTTTTTATGCGTGAAGCTAATGTGGGTAAAACCGTAGCACGAGTTCCGCCGTGGCCAATATCACCAAAGTTGTGCGCAACAATTATATAGTCTAACGTTTCCGGATCAATTCCCGAAGTTTCAATTGCATTTAAAGCGGCAAAATATCCGAGATCAGATGCATTATGGTCCGGATCGGCGTAACGGCGCTCCTCAATTTCTGTAATATCTCTGAATTTGGTGATGACCTCTGCGTTGTCACGCATGATTTTTTCGCCATCCTTTTCATAAAAATTATGCTGTAAAAACTCGTCATTTGCAACAATGTTATCCGGTAAAAATTTACCTGTTGCTACTATAATTGATTTGATTTTAGAACTCATTGAGCTAATTTGAACTAAATACTACTATGGTTTATTGTTTAAAGGTAGCAATTAATCTTCTTTCGCCAAACAAGTAATTGTCAAAATAAATCCAGTTGTTTTCCCTTTGCGGGATTAAAGTGTTCAAAATTAAATGCCCTGAGAGTTTTGCCATCCATATATTTTTTAACAGATAGTTTGTAAAGCTGATGGATACTTTCAGCAAGCTTTCCATCGCCTGTTTTTCTTAATTGCCATCTGCTGTCATTTAATTTTCCCTGATGACAATCCGCAATCATATTCAAAACTTTTTCGGCCCTGTCGGGAAAAGCTTTATGAATCCAATCGGTAAATATTTCCGCTATTGAGCCATTTAGTCGCACTAAAGTAAATGAGGCGCCTTGAGCGCCAGCTTCAGCAGCGGTTTTTATAACATGCGGGATTTCATCACTATTTAAACCCGGAATAATGGGAGATAACATCAGTTTAACGGGAATATTAGCTTCACTAAGTGTCTTAATTAATTTAATTCTTCCCATGCCGGTAACAGTTCTGGGTTCAAGCTTTAAACGTAAGTCTTCATTTAAAGAATTTAAAGTAACCGAGATATGAACCAGGTCCAAAGCAGCTAATTCCTTTAAAATATCCAGATCCCGCAGCATTAAATTGTTTTTGCTGATCAAACTTACCGGATGTTTATATTTCAAAAATACTTTGAGCAAAGAACGGGTGATCTTTAGTTTACGCTCTGCCGGCTGGTAGCAATCGGTATTACCCGAAAGCATAATTGCTGCGGGTTTATAACCTTTTATATTAAAATATTTCTCCAATAATTGTGGAGCATCCTGCTTAACAATTATTTTTCTTTCAAAATCTAAACCGGCACTAAACCCATAATACTCATGCGAATTACGTGCGTAACAATAAATACAGCCATGTTCACATCCCTGGTAAGGGTTTATAGAATGCATAAAAGGCAGATCTGGACTGTTAGAAATACTGACTATTTTTTTGGGATGTTCGGGGTAAAATTGGGTTGTTGAATTTTCCAGCATTTCCTCATCTATACCTTCGGGATGGTCCAGCACATAACTGTTTTTCAAAAATTTATTATGTGTGTTTATCTGCGCCCCACGACCTTTAAAAAAGTCATTATTTTCTGCATGCGACATATGCAAAAATGCTAAAAAAATTAGTAAAATAAGAAATAACTTTCATCGTAACTTTTTGTGGGTGTCAATCAGTTTTATTTTACGACGCTGTAAATACCAGATGTTTCTTTTTGTAAAGACCTTAATAACAACGATATAATTTAAAATAATTTGATATTGCTATTGTCTTTGCAATGGTTAATAAGTAAATTCATTTATTCAAACCATATCACCATGATGACTAAGCACGAATTAGAAAATAATGTCAGCGAGGTTTTAACGGAGGCTGATAAATCGCAGGATAAAGTCCAAAAATTTAAATTTATCTGGCAAGGATCTGTAAAACCCGCCCTGGGTATTATAAAACTAATTACAGGCAGAAGAACGGATATGCACATTGATGAATTAATAGAAGCTGCTGACAATTTAAGTGAAGGAAATCCATCCGGAGAAAGCAAATTTTGCGCTGTATGGAATAATTTACATGCCAGATCGCTTTTAAAAACAATACAGATTCTTACCGGACCAAAGGTAGATAAAGCCTTAAATAAATTTATAGATATTGCGGATAGTATATGTGGCCCGGAGGAAGTAGACGAACCTTGATCAAAGCATAATCTTCCATCGGCGGATATTTAACTCTGCACGCTTTTAATTTCTTTACAGAATTTAAAAAATGCAACATGAGCATTTATAAAACTGGTTCTGGATCATTACAGATTTTGCTAAGTACCGATATTAGTACTATTGGTTTAGCAGGCTCAAGAGCAACTTTATTTAAACCAGATTCCGGAAATGGAAGTCTTCCGGTGGCACATTCTGTAGATGCAACAGGTGATATTCCGGTAACACCCATTGGAAAAGCTTTATCCTTAAAAGGATTTAGGTTATCCATTATGTCAAAAATAGATCTTAGTATTTTAGGTGACAGAGAAACCCGGGAGAAAGAATTTTACAAACTATCATCGAAATATTTTTTGGATGGAGGAATAGATAATTATAAGGAATTTGAAGCTGATGATAATGAAATAACGCACGATGATGAATATATAACAGTACTGATCTACAAACTAATAGAATTTATTTAGCCTATGAAACGAATCCAACTAATTGGTTTATTATTTCTGGGTTTTGAGCTATTCAGTTTACAGGTTTTGGCACAATCAGCAGATGGTGGATTAAAGTTGAAAGAACTGGCGGTTCCAAATTCCCCGGCTTTTATTTTATTAGATATTGCTCCAACTTTAATCGAAGCTCCATTAACTCCCAAAGAATTCGCCTTTGCTGCCATTCAATCTTTTTCTGATGATGCAGGTTTACCACAAAATTATTCAATGGAGTTCACTCCTTATTGGTGGCTTAATGCCAAGAAAAGAAATGTTTATGAATTTGCCGGAATTACCAAAACATCGGCAGGAGTTTTTAAAGAGAACGTTTTTTCGGGACTAAAATTCAGCAATTTTTCTGTCGCATTTGTGAATAAAGACCTTATTCCCGATACCTCAGCTTTCAATCAGAAAATATTCTCTATCGGAGTAAACACAACACTTTTAAAAATCCACAACGCAAATTACGCGGCAAAATTAAATTCAGAAATTGACAACTGGCATAAAGAAATTCAAAAGGAACTTGCAATTATGCAAGATAAATTGAACCAGGAAAGTGATCCTGCAAAGAGAAGGGTTTTGCAGCAGGAATTAAATGACACCGTTTTTCCGGTTAGCTCAAAAATTGCCGAAAACATTAATGATATTATAAAAGAACATCCGCTGTTTATCTTAAATTTTTCTGCAGCATATGCTGTTTACGGTATTGATAACCGGTATTTAAGAAATGGGAGGTCGGGTGCGTGGGCTACACTCGCTTCCTTTTTACCTATGAAAAGTTCTGAAAATTCCGCGAACAGTAATTATCTGAATCTGATAGTTTCTTCACGATATATGCATGATAATTATTCTATAGATGAGAATAATATGCTTGCTAAAACTAGCTCTTTTGACCTGGGAGGAAAAATAGCATTTGAATTTAACCGCGTTCTTTTTGGTTTTGAATCTCTGCAAAGAACTTATACAAGCGGTACAAATTTTCATTACAGCAGAAATGCCGGGACCATTTCCTATCGCTTGAACAATAATTTATTTATTAACGGAACTTTTGGGAAGGATTTCGGACTGGAAAATAAAATAATTACCCTTTTTGGGTTTAACTGGGGCTTTGGAGAAGAAAAGATCAATCTTCCGGATCCCGGTTTATAATTCTAAGACAATGAAAAAGGAAAATGATACTCCTTTGTATTGGATGTTAATTTTTACCTGTTTAAGTTTCTTAACGGGCAATTTCGCTGCCGCGGAAGAATTGCAGCCGGCTGTTTCCAAAATCGATTTAACTACTTCTGATCAGCCACAAATAATTGATTTAAAAGTTAAAAAATTGGATACGTCTGCGGTGAACTCTACCCGAAAAAACAACCTGGTTTATGTTAACAATCTGTTACTTGTCAGAATTACCAACCCGCGGCAGTTTCTATTGTTAAGACCATCAGATAACAGTAAGTTAATTTTATATGCCGACGGACTCCCGCTTGAAGGGATTTATTCCCGCCGTTTTGATAAGTTTTCCCGACAGGAAGTAAATGAGGGGAAAATTTATATACCGGACGAGATGTGGATCCCGTTTGTGATGAGCAGAGATTCTGAATCACAAATGGCATGGAAAGATCTTTACCGCCAAACTACGCACTGGTATAATAATAACATCACTTTTCAAGCTTCTATTGGCTGGGAAGGTATGTATCCCATCCGGCAACGAGATGCCAAAGTAGATACAACCATTACCGTAGTTTTTTATAATCCGCTTATTTTCTGGATCTGGCTGATATTCTTTGTTTTATTTGTGGTGTTTTTTATTTACCTCTCTGCCACTACTGATATTATTTGCGAATACTGCAAGGAAGGTAAAGGAGCCTATAGTTTATCGCAAACTCAGCTGGTTTTCTGGACCGTAATTGTGGTTGGTGCATTTATTTATTCTTTAATTTTAACAGATCTAACAGACTCCTTAAATACCTCTGTTCTGATGCTTTTAGGAATAAGTATCAGCACTACAGGTGTGGCCAGCTTTATAGATTATTATAAAAAGACCAAGCCGGAATGGGTGGTTCCCAAAAAACACAGAAGCTTTTTGTTTGATATCCTTTCTGATGGTGACAACATCAGCGTACAACGTACGCAAACGGCTATGTGGAATATTGTATTTGGGATTTACTTCGTGATTTACACCATCAATAATAAAACAATGCCCTATTTTTCAGAAACCCTGCTGGTTTTATCCGGAGTAAGTTCTTCCTTTTATCTGGGTTCTAAACTGGTTGAAAATGTAACTCCTTTACAGGAAAGACAACCTCCAAAAATTTCAAAACCAAAGCTTGAGCCCAGCTCAGAAGCTGTAGGATAAAATCAAAACATGAACCAATAACAAGAAATGATATGAAAATTTCAAATCATCTATTAGTTGACGATAACGGAAAGCAGTTTCCTTACAAAGCAACTCCTAATCACGGCGGACGATATATTCCAAAGTATTTAGTGATGCATTATACAGCAGCTACCACAGAAAGTTCTGCAGTTAGCTGGCTAACAAGTCCTATTGCGCAAGCATCGGCACATTTAGTTATCGGTAGGCAGGGAAAGGTAACTCAACTTGCTCCATTTAATGTTATAACCTGGCATGCCGGCAAGAGTACCTGGGCGGGTTTGGTTGGAATGAATAAATACGCCATAGGTATTGAGCTGGTAAATGCTGGCCGTTTGTCTAAAACTGGCGAGAAATGTATCTGCCCGGTAGATAAACAATTTATTGATGAAAATGATGTTCTGCTGGCCCGACATAAAAATGAAAATCAGGATTCTTTATGGCAGGAATACAGCAGTGCACAATTGGAAATAGCTCAGGAGATTGCAGCGCTTCTGGTTAAAAATTACAAGCTTCTGGATATTGTCGGACATGATGATATTTCGCCAATCAGAAAGTCAGATCCGGGACCCGCATTTCCGATGAAAAGCTTTCGGGCAAGGGCTATGGGCAGAAAGGATGAAAATTTGGATAGTTACGTAACATCGGCGCTATTAAATATCAGGTCAGGACCGGGAACTTTGTTTGAACCAATTACAAAACCCCTGCCTGCCGGAACCCGGGTAACAGCGTTAAAAACTGAAGGTAACTGGACTTTTGTAGAAGTAGAAGATGTTGTAAACGGATTGATGGATTTAGAAGGCTGGGTTTTTTCTAAGTATTTGGCTAAAGCTTAACGCTATGAAATTTAAAATTTTATCAATGGATGGAGGCGGCTCCTGGGCAATAATTCAAGCCAGGGTGTTAATGGATATTTACGGCGATATCGGCGGTCACGAACTGTTGAGAAAATTTGATATGGTCATCGCAAATTCTGGAGGAAGTTTGGTGCTTGCATGCCTTTGTAACGATATGAAGCTGAGTCAGGTAATTGATGTTTTTAAATTACAGTCAAATCGCGAAAGCGTATTTTCAGAATTAACATTTTGGGAAAAAATGACCGTAACCAATCTGATCAGTTTTTTGAGAAAAAAAATCCAGATTGGACCGAAGTACAGTACAAAAAGAAAGTTAAGTGGCTTAATTGATGTGCTCAGGCAACATGACCATTTATTTGCTGAGAAAGTTATTCAAACCCCAATTGTTGATACTTCTCTGCATAATTTACCCGAAATAATTAAAAAGCCCGAACTACAGATTTTAATTGTTGGATTTGATTATTTCCGCGAAAGAGTTAGTTTTTTTCGATCTAACACCAAAAGCAATACAGACCGGTTTAGCGATGGCAAATTCTATCAGATATCACTTGCTCACGCTATACATGCTTCCAGCAATGCGCCTATTAATTATTTTGATGCTCCGGCAACCGTAAATGTTAGCCTGCTGAACGGCGAAGACCGAAGAAAAACCTGGTTTTGGGATGGTGCCGTTTCCGGATTTAACAACCCGGTTTTAGCTGCGGTAATAGAAGCTATAACTAACAATCATACAGAACCAAAAGAATATTGCATACTTTCTCTGGGAACCGGAACTGGTGGTGAAGCTATAATTAATGATTATGAAAACTCGTCAGATCCTCTGATTGATAGCATCTATAAAGCCAATATAAATAACAAATTAGCCAAGACAGATAACACGCAGAATTTTTTGAGGGATGTACGAAAAATGTCTACCAGCATTTTAGGAGATCCACCCGATTCTGCCTCATTTATCGCGTATTCTATTATTGAACCCAGCTTGCAAAACGGGGCCAATTTGGTTCGGATAAATCCATGCATCAAACCGGAGCTGAATAAAGACAATTATTTTGTAATACCCGAAGTATATCGAAATGATAGTAACGGCGAACAAAAATTTACACAATTGATGAATATGGATATGGATGCAGTGCAACAGCAGCAGGTGGAGCTAATCATTGATCTTTGCGATAAGTTTATTACCCAAACCGAACCATGTCTCCCAAATCAATTTATCAGAGGAAATAAAATTAGCGGAATTGGTTATGGAACTTATCGCGAAGCAAAGGAAAAATGGATGCAAATAATTTGACAAGGTAATTTTTATGAAACGGATTATAACCTGTAGCGACGGCACCTGGAATAAACCCAATGGTTTAGATCATGGCAAACCTGTGCGTACCAACGTTCAGAAAATATTTGAAAGCATTTGCAACAGAGATGATAATGATACTCATCAAATTAAATTTTACGATGAGGGAATTGGTTCAGAAGGTAATTTTTACAGTAAAATATTCGACGGTGCTACCGGAAAAGGTATCGATGATAATATTATTGACATTTATAAATTCATCATCTGGAATTATGAGCCCGGAGATGAAATTTACCTGTTTGGCTTTAGCCGGGGTGCATATACAGCCAGAAGTGTAGCCGGCTTAATCCGCAACAGCGGGATTTTAAAAAACAATGACCTTGCTAAAATTCAGGAAGCATATAAAATCTATCGCGATAGAGGTAATAAAAAATTATATCCTAACGGAGATGAAGCAGTTGCTTTCCGCGAAAAGTATTCACATCCAGATCTGAGTATCAAATTTATTGGAGTTTGGGACACTGTTGGCTCATTAGGTATTCCTTCCCGCTGGTTTCAATGGTATAACAACCGGAAATACGAGTTTCACGACACCAAATTGAGCAGCAGTGTGAACTACGCTTACCAGGCGCTGGCAATTGACGAAAGGCGTGGAAATTTTAAACCAACCTTGTGGCAAACCGGAGAAAAAGTGCAAAAGGAGTTGGTAAGTCAGGTGATGGAACAGGTTTGGTTTACAGGCGTACATTCCAATATTGGGGGTGGTTACCCCGACGAAGGTTTGAGTGATATTGCGTTAAACTGGATGATAGAAAAAGCGAAAGGTGCCGGACTTGGATTTGATGAGAATTACATTAAAAACAATATAAGTCAGAAATCCGATGGCGTTTTATACAATTCCAAATCTTTCCCGTTTTCTCTGATGCCAGATTATATTAGGCCGGTAAAACAAACTGAATTCGCGAATGAAGATATCTCCCCGCTGGTTATGGAAAGGATTAAAAAGTCGGGTGCTTATAAGCCGGAGAATCTTAAAGAATGGTGTTAATTTGTTTGAATGTAATTTGCGGGTGTGTAAGATCTGCAAAATTCAAATCTGAACTTTTCATTAAATTTTAATTAAATTGTAGATATGGCACATTCAACAGAATTTGAAAATTTAGTAAACGAAGCAAAAAAGAATATTTCTGAACTTACCGTTGCTCAAACTTTAGAGCGGGTCCAGGCCGGAGCGGTAGTTATTGACGTACGTGAAGATAATGAATGGGACAAGGGACACGTTAAAGACGCCATTCATTTGGGCCGTGGAATAATTGAAAGGGATATTATTGAGGAGATTCCTGATAAGGAATCTGAATTGATTTTATATTGCGGCGGCGGTTTCAGATCTGCGCTATCTGCAGAAAATTTGCAAAAAATGGGTTATAAAAATGTTTATTCAATGGCCGGAGGCTGGCGTGCGTGGCAGGATCAAAAAGCGCCGGTGGAATAAATAATTACCCTTCTATCAGAAAAACATACAACTCTTTCGGCCCGTGAGCTCCTAAAACCAGAGTTTTTTCAATATCCGCCGTGCGACTTGGTCCGGTTATATTAGTTATCATCGATGGCAAATCCGGGCCATATTTATCTTTCAATAATTTGAATCCGTCTTTCAAATCCAAAACCAACTGAGAAGTATAAGCGAAAACAATATGTATGTGCGGATAAATACTTAATCTACGTCCGGCTTCATTGCCATTAGAAACCATTACGCTGCCGTTTCTGGCCACTAAAGCTTCGCAAAGTGTTATTCCAACCTCAGCTTCTAAAAAATCCGTATCGGTACTGTAAAACGGGTATTCGTAGGTTTCCAAAACTTTTTGGAGTTTAGGCTCCCAGCAATAGATTTTGCGAAATTTTTTCACTTCAGCTAACTGAAGCAAATTTTCAATGAACTGAATTTCATCCTCGCAATAAACAAACTGTCCGGAAACGGCTGTTAATTGTTCAGCAAACAGCACTTCCAAATATTCGGTATTTTCGGCGTACAATGCAGTTTCTTCCAGATTTGGATACGGATTGTCTCTCTTTTCTAAAAGAGCTTTACGTATCTTCTTCAGCATTTTTTCTTTGGAAGTGGTTTCTTTCATAGCCTTAAAAAATCAATCCGCAGACCAGGCTGCGGATTGAATATTAGTATAAGAAATTCTATAGGTTAATCTAACGCGGAGCGATTTTCTGGAAGATCCATGTTGTGATCTATAACACCTTCGTGCTCCAAATTTTCTTTTACATCATTCCCAGCTTCCGGCACACCGTTTACAAATTCATCATAAGTTGTACGATTATCAAACGGGCGCTTTCCTAAAATTTCTTCCAGATCAGATTGAAACAATATTTCTTTTTCAAGAAGTTTCTGAGCCAGTTTTTCTAAACCTTCACGCTTCTCGGTCAATAACTCTTTTGTACGCACATATGCACGGTCAATCTGGTTACGAACTTCAATATCGATCATTTCAGAAGTTTTCTCTGAATATGGTTTGTTAAACTGATATTCTCCTTGCGTATCATTAAAAGAAACATTACCAACTTTCGCATTCATACCATAAATGGTAACCATGGCATAAGATAGTTTTGTTATTCTTTCAAGGTCATTCTGAGCACCGGTTGAAATTTTGCTGAAAACTAAATCTTCGGCAACACGACCACCCAATGTCATACACATTCCGTCTAATAACTGCTCTGTAGTATATAAAAACTGCTCTTTAGGTAAATACTGCGCATAACCTAAAGCTGCAACACCACGTGGAACAATTGATACTTTTACCAGCGGATCTGCATGCTCCAGAAACCATCCCGCAATAGCGTGGCCAGCCTCATGATATGCAACAATTCGTTTTTCTTCCGGAGATATGATCTTATTCTTTTTCTCCAAACCGCCAATAACACGGTCAATTGCATCCTGGAAATCATGCATATCTACCGCTTCTTTATCCCGTCTGGCTGCAATTAAAGCAGCTTCGTTACAAACGTTTGCAATTTCTGCTCCCGCGAAACCTGGAGTTTGCGCAGATAGTTTCTTTGCATCAACTGCTTCAGCAAGTTTTAATGGCTTTAAATGAACTTTAAATATTTGCTCACGTCCAACTAAATCTGGTTTGTCAATAGAAATCTGACGGTCAAATCTGCCCGGACGAAGCAAGGCTGTATCCAATACATCCGGACGGTTAGTTGCTGCAAGAATAATAATTCCGGAATCTGTACCGAAACCATCCATTTCAACAAGCAACTGATTCAGCGTATTTTCACGCTCATCATTACCACCAACAATATTATTCTTTCCACGTGCACGACCGATGGCATCAATCTCATCAATAAAGATGATACATGGCGCCTTGTCTTTTGCCTGCTTAAATAAATCACGTACTCTGGAAGCACCAACACCCACAAACATTTCAACAAAGTCAGATCCTGACAAAGAGAAAAATGGAACCTGAGCTTCACCTGCAACAGCTTTAGCCATTAAGGTTTTACCCGTTCCGGGTGCGCCAACCAATAAAGCTCCTTTCGGGATTTTACCTCCCAGATTGGTATATTTCTTCGGATTTTTTAGGAAATCTACAATCTCCATAACTTCCTGCTTGGCTTCTTCTAAACCTGCAACGTCATTAAACGTGATAGAAACCTGTGTTTCTTTATCAAATAAAGTGGCTTTACTTTTTCCGATATTAAAGATTTGACCACCGGCACCACCGCCTGAGCCACCGCCCATACGACGCATAATGAATACCCAGAAACCGATTAATAAAAGAACCGGTAAAATAAACGACATGAACCAGCCGGCCCACGGACTTTCTCTGGATTCGATATTTAAAGGAGTGCGCTGTTCTGCCGGAATTTCCTTTTCGGCTTCTTTTAATTTAGCTTGTAAGCCGTCAAAAGACCCATCCGTGAAAACGTAATGAGGGTTATTTGCCGAAATATTAAAATTGCTTTTGGTCTTCAGGTCGTTGTATTTCGATTGATTTAAACGATCTTTTTTAATATAAACCTCAACAGCAATCAGGTCATTACTTTTATATGCAACAAGCTTTTCCACATCACGTGGCTTAAGCATTTCGTTCTCAAATTTCTGGTAAGTGATAGGCTTAGCGTTATTGCCGCTAAACATATACTGAACAACAAAAAGACCAATTATAATTGCGGCATAAAGCCACATAATATTAAATTTTGGTGCTTTTGGGATGATTTTTTTACCAGGTATTTTTTTTATTGGCTTTTTATTATCTGATTTATTCTCTTTCATTTTTCTTTTTTCAACAAGAATGTATTTATACTAACGAAACGCAGGGAATTATGGTTTAAGCGCTCTTGTAAAACTGCATTTCTGCATCGCCCCAAAGGTCTTCAATTCCGTAAAATTCGCGTTTGTCTGTTTTAAAGATGTGCACTACTACATCAATGTAATCTAAAAGTATCCATTCGCCATGTTGTAAACCTTCTTTTCTGCGAGGTTCTTCTTTTAAAGCTTTATAAACTTCTTCTTCAACGCTGGCCGCGATGGCTTTTACCTGAGTGCTGGAATCGGCGTGACATACAACAAAATAATCAGCTACCGAACTATGTATATTCCTTAAATCTAAACGTACAATATCATTACCTTTTTTTTCCTGAATACCATGTACTACTATTTCTGAGATGGAAGTGGATTCGAGTGCGGTTTTGTTTTTTACCATTAAAAAATTTTAGTTTTGAACAATTAATTTAGTGCTTCTGACTTTGCAAAATAACATTTTTTTAGGATTATTTGTTGGACATAAAATTGTCACATTAAAAGAGGTTAATTCAACAAATGCCTTTCTTAAACATAGTTTGTCAAATTCTGCGCCATTTGCCGAAGGCACTGTTATAATGGCAGAAAAGCAGTTGGCGGGTCGTGGTCAAACTGATAATGCATGGCATAGTGAGGAAGGTAAAAATTTAACCTTTAGCGTTCTGTTAAATCCCAAATTCTTAGATGTAAGTAAGCAGTTTGAACTGAATAAGGCAATGAGTTTAGCTTTAAATGATGTTTTAGCAGGTTATTTCGGCGATGATGCTAAAATAAAATGGCCGAATGATAGTTATATCGGCAACAAAAAAATAGCCGGAATGCTTATTGAAAATGTCGTTCAAGGCACTAAAATAAAACATGCCATTGTAGGCATAGGATTGAATATTAATCAGTCTGAGTTTCCGGAATCATTACCCTACGCAACCTCCTTTAAAAAAATCTTACAAAATGATTATGATTTGCATGCAATATTAGTCGAAATTTGCGCCGCAATTGAAGCACGTTATTTGCAGTTGCGTGCAGGTAAATATGATTTGTTACATGCAGAATATCTGAAAACGCTTTATCAATACAATACGGTTAATACCTATAAATTTGATGGAGTAGTACAGAACGGGAAGATCTGCGGGATAAGTAAGGAAGGCTTTTTACAGGTTGAAACAGATAAAGGGCAGAGAGAATTCAGCATTAAAGAAATTGAATTTTTAAAGACCTGATAATTTTTTGATGAATAAGCTGTAAAATGCAGCTCCGATTTTTAACTAGATAATAAAATGAAGAAACTATTAGGTTTTATCCTGATCCTATTTGCCGTTACCTCACAGGCCCAAATTCTCGAACCCGTTAAATGGAGTTTCTCTTCTAAAACAATTAATGATAAAGAAGCAGAGTTAATTCTAATCGCTAAAATTGATAAAGGTTGGCATGTTTACTCACAGTTTATAGAAGAAGGCGGTCCGGTGCCAACGTCATTTACATTTAAACCATCTCCCGATTATAAACTGGTTGGTAAAGTTTCTGAAAGTCCAAAACCGATTACGGCGATGGACAAAACCTTTGATATGAAAATCGCATATCACGAAAACCTGGTTACTTTTAAACAGAAAATCAGGTTGAATAAGCCTAAGACTTCCGTTTCCGGGAGTTTAGAATATATGGTTTGTAATGACGAACGTTGCCTGCCTCCATCAGAAGTAGAATTTAAAATTCCTGTTGAGTATAAAGGTTCCGCGGCTGTTGCTAATAACGCTGCAAGCGTTCCTTTGGTTCAAACCCAACCAGAAGTTGTTAAACCGACGGATACAATACAAGACCTTCCGGGCATTGCGCCTCCGGTAAGTGCAGATACTGCTAGTGTTAAAGAAAAAATTTCTCAGCCAGAGCCGGTAACCGAAAAATCAACATCTTTTTGGGGCATTTTTATAGCTGGTTTTATAGGCGGTTTGGCCGCGTTTTTTATGCCATGTATTTACCCCATGATTCCGTTAACGGTTTCGTTTTTCACCAAGAAAGCCGGAAGTCGGGCAAAGGGAATTCAAAGTGCAATTATCTATGGTCTTTCAATTATTATCATTTATGTGGCCTTAGGTTTATTGATAACCTTAATTTTTGGTGCTTCGGCGTTGAATGAGGCGGCCAGTAGCGCCACATTTAATCTTTTGTTTTTTGCTGCTCTGGTTGTTTTCGCGGTTTCTTTTCTGGGTGCTTTCGAAATTACCCTTCCCTCGTCTTTAGTTAACAAAATGGACGAAAAGTCTAATAAAGGCGGATTTATTGGCCTTTTCTTTATGGCTTTTACACTGGCATTGGTTTCCTTTTCTTGTACCGGACCAATTATTGGAACTTTGTTGGTTGATGCAGTTTCCAAAGGTTCATACCTTGGGCCGGCCATCGGAATGTTTGGATTTTCATCCGCTTTAGCGATACCATTTACGTTATTTGCAATTTTCCCTTCCTGGTTAAAAGAAATGCCAAAATCTGGTGGTTGGTTAAATACCGTTAAGGTTTCTTTAGGTTTTCTGGAACTTGCGCTGGCTTTCAAATTCTTGTCAAACGTAGATTTGGCTTACCATTGGGGAGTTTTTGACCGCGATGTTTTCCTTGCCATTTGGATTATCATCTTCGCAATATGGGGATTCTATTTATTGGGAAAAATAAAGCTTTCGCACGATTCAGAGATCAGCTTTATTTCGCTGCCGCGATTGTTTTTCGCCATGTTTGTTCTTGGTTTTACCTTGTACATGGTTCCCGGATTATGGGGAGCACCGCTAAAAGCAATTAGTGCCTGGTTGCCCCCACAACCTACCCAGGATTTTGATTTATATACCAATTCAGGATCATCCGCCTCTGCGCAAACCGCGGGGAAAAAATATGCGGGTTTATTTCATGCTCCACATGGCCTGGATGCATTTTATGATTATGAAGAAGGAATTGCTTATTCAAAAAAAGTAAATAAACCGGTGCTGTTAGATTTTACAGGCTGGAGCTGCGTAAATTGCCGTAAAATGGAAGCCAGCGTTTGGCCGGATGCAGGCGTTTTAAACCAGCTAAAGAATGATTACGTTTTAATTTCACTTTATGTGGATGATAAAACCGAACTTCCGGAAAACGAAAAATATAAGTCGCTTTTCAGCGGAAAAGAAATAAAAACGCTTGGTCAGAAGTGGAGCGACTTGCAAGCTTCAAAATTTGGAACCAATTCACAGCCGTATTACGTAATCACAGATTACAATAAAAAAACGTTAGTGGCTCCACAGGCATTTAACCTGGACATTAACAATTACATTCAATTTTTAAAGAGCGGCAAGGCAGAATTTGATCGCGTAAATTAACATGAGTAAAATTAAAAACATTGGCGTTTTTACTTCCGGAGGCGATTCTCCGGGGATGAATGCAGCTATACGTGCCGTTGTGCGTACCGCATTATATTATGACCTGAAAGTAACGGGCATCATGCGTGGATATGATGGATTAATAAGCGGTGATTTTGTCCCGATGGAAAGAAAATCCGTTGCGAATATAATTCAGCGGGGCGGAACTATTTTAAAAACTGCCCGCTGTATGGATTTTCATACCAAAGAAGGCCGGGCAAAAGCTTACGAGCAAGTTAAAAAAGCCGGCATAGATAGCCTGATTGCAATAGGTGGCGATGGAACTTTTACCGGCGCTAATATTTTTATCAATGAGTTTAATATCCCCGTAATGGGATTGCCCGGAACTATTGATAATGATTTATATGGTACAGATTATACAATTGGATATGATACTGCTATTAACACGGTTGTAGATGCTGTTGATAAAATCAGAGACACAGCAGAATCTCACGACAGATTATTTATAGTGGAAGTTATGGGCCGGGATTCGGGCCTGATTGCATTAAGAAGTGGAATTGGCGCCGGCGCCGAATCGATTTTAATTCCGGAAACCCAAACAGATATTAAAGCTCTTTTAGATCGTTTAGGTAAAGGGAGAAAAGATAAATCTTCCAAAATTATTATTGTTGCCGAAGGCGATAATGCTGGTGGCGCTTTTGAAATTGCGAGTTCTGTAAAATCAAAATACCCGTCCATCGATACCCGGGTTTCAATTTTAGGTCACATTCAGCGTGGCGGAGCACCAACTTGTATGGATCGGGTTTTAGCAAGTCGTTTAGGCGTTGCGGCAGTTGAGGCTTTAATGGAGGGCCGTAAAGGCGAAATGATTGGAATTGTAGATAAAAAAATCCAGTTTACTCCTTTTGGGCATGCCATTAAACATATCTCAGAGGCTAATCCGGACTTGTTAAAAATCGTTGAAATCTTGTCGCTATAAAGCAAGTTGGTTTATAAAACTCGTTCAATTTCCAAACAATATCACGTGAATATTAATTAATAACACATTGCTGTTTATTAAACCTATAAATTTTACGAATGAAAAAGCTGTTTATTCCTCTACTTTTTGCTTCCATAATAAGCTCTTGCGCAGTTAACCGTACCACTCCACAAACTGCTCAGACATATTTAGATTCTTATACAAACGAATATGTTCGATTATACACTGCGGCATCAGAAGCAGAATGGGCAGCGAATACGCACATAGTAGAAGGAGATACCAGCAATGCAGCTGCAGTTCAAAAAACTGGAGAAGCTTTCGCTGCCTTTACAGGAAGCAAAGAAAACATTGAAAAAGCTCAAAAATTTCTGAAGGATAAAAATGACCTGACCGAATTACAGGTAAAGCAACTCAATAAGATTTTATATGCTGCGGCAAATAACCCACAAACAGTTTCAGAAACTGTTAAAGAGCGTATAAAAGCAGAAAATGCACAAGTCGAAAAGCTTTTCGGTTTTGATTTTAAAATTGATGGTAAATCTGTTTCTGCAAATGATATTGATAACACTTTGCGTGAAGAAACCGACATGTCCAAAAGGTTAAAAGCCTGGGAAGCAAGTAAAGAAGTTGGGGTTGGTTTAAAAGATGGATTGGTTAATCTTCGCGATCTGCGAAATAAAACTGTTCAGGCATTGGGTTATAAAAATTATTTCGATTATCAGGTTTCTGATTACGGATTAACAAGCGACGAAATGATGAACCTGATTAGAAAATTGAACCAGGAATTACGTCCGCTTTACCGCGAATTACATACTTACGCACGTTATGAACTTGCAAAAAAATACAATGTAAAAGACGTTCCGGATTATTTACCGGCGCAATGGCTTCCAAACCGCTGGGCTCAGGATTGGAGTTCGATGGTAAAAGTTGAAGGCATGAACACAGATTCTGTTTTGAAAACTAAAACCGCCGAATGGATCGTGAAAGATGGTGAAGATTTCTATAAAAGTTTAGGTTATTCTGCCCTTCCACAAACGTTCTGGGATAAATCAGATTTATATCCTGCACCAGAAGGCGCCAATTACAAAAAGAACAATCACGCTTCGGCCTGGCACATGGATTTACAGCAGGATGTTAGAAGTTTAATGAGTGTGGAACCAAATTCAGAATGGTACGAAACAGCGAACCATGAGCTGGGACATATTTATTATTATATGACCTACACCAATAAGGATGTTCCGCCGCTTTTGCGTGAAGGTGCAAATCGTGCATATCATGAAGCAATGGGAAGTTTAATGGGTTTCGCAGCAATGCAAAAACCATTTCTGGAAAATAAAGGAATTATCGCCAAAGGAACTCAAACCAACGAAATTCAGGCGCTATTAAAGGAAGCGTTAAACTATGCTGTTTTCATTCCATTTTCTGCCGGAACCATGACTGAGTTTGAAAAGGAACTATACGCAGATAACCTTTCTAAAGATCAGTTGAATAAAAAATGGTGGGAACTTGCTAAAAAGTATCAGGGAATTGTTCCGCCAACCGAACGTGGTGAGCAATATGCTGATGCCGCATCAAAAACGCATATTAATAACGATGCTGCTCAATATTATGACTACGCACTTTCCTTTGTAATTCTTTTCCAATTGCATGATCATATTGCCAAAGAAATTTTAAAGCAAGATCCTAAAGCCACAAATTATTACGGAAATAAAGAAGTTGGCAAATTTTTGCAGAGTATTATGTATCCGGGATCAAGCAAA
The DNA here is from genome assembly GCA_039934815.1 of Daejeonella sp. Taxonomy (GTDB): domain Bacteria; phylum Bacteroidota; class Bacteroidia; order Sphingobacteriales; family Sphingobacteriaceae; genus Daejeonella. The sequence goes on from JBDTLL010000001.1 coordinate 61,366, forward strand.
GACTGGAATCAGGTTTTAAAAGAAAAAACCGGCTCTGAGTTAACAGCAAAACCAATGCTTGAGTATTTTGAGCCCTTAATGCAATGGTTAAAAAAAGAAAATCAGGGACGAAAATACACTCTTCCGGAAACGATATAATTTTAAACACCGCGTATGGAGCGTATAAAAAAGCATTTTGAGCAAGCGTCCTCTTTGCTACAGGTTTTCCTTTCGGATGAACAAAACTTCTATCGGATTGAAGAAGCAGGCAAAATTTTAACAGAAGCGTTGTCAAATGGAAATAAAGTGATCTCTTGCGGCAATGGCGGTTCCATGTGCGATGCCATCCATTTTGCTGAAGAACTAACAGGCCGCTACCGCGATGACCGGAAACCTCTAGCCGCCATGGCTATTTCTGACCCGGGTTATTTGTCCTGCGTAGCTAATGATTACGGCTATTCGCATGTTTTTTCAAGAATGGTGGAAGCGATGGGAAAATCGGGTGATGTTTTGCTGGCCATCAGCACCAGCGGAAATTCTGAAAATGTATTGAGTGCTATTAAATCGGCGAAGCAAAAAGGAATGAAAGTAATTGGATTAACCGGCAAGAATGGCGGCGAAATGGCTTCGGTTTGTGATGTTGAGATCAGAGCGCCTTACTCAGATTATGCTGATCGGGCTCAGGAAATCCACATAAAAATTATTCATTCTCTGATCGATTACATCGAAAAAAACATTTAAAAACTACTCAGTCATTCAGCTGCGCACTTTTTTTAACTATTAAATGGATCACAGAATCCAATTGTTGCATCGCTTTTTCCATATAGTCGCAAATTTCATTATTGTGTTCACCAATAATTTCTTTTCGGTCAATCAGGCTTAATAAACCAAGCATAGACGCCACCGGACCTCTAATTTCATGTGAGGTTAATGCGGTAATTTCTTTAAGAATTTTGTTTTGATTTAGTATTTTTTCTTCAAAATTCAGCCTTTCAGTAACATCATGCGCAAAGCAACTGGCTCCAATTACTTCATTCTTTGAATCGTAAATGGGATTAAAGCTTAACTCAACTTTTTTAAATTCTCCATTATCCAGTGGCGAAGCTTCGATAGCAGAAAATTCCTCGCCGTTCAAAGCCCGATCATAATATTCCTTCCAGTTTTCGGCAATTGCGGGAGTTAATTTTTTGAAAAATAATTTTTTCCCCAGCACCGGATAATGGCCTGTTATTTTTTTCATGGATTCCCTGAAAACTTTATTGGCGGATATAAGAATCCTGTTTTTATCTATAGACCAAATCAGGTCACGTGTATTGTTAAACAGGTTATTTAAATTTTTTTCACTTAATTCAAGTGCTTTTCGTTGATTTCGTTCTTGAGTTATATCTCTGCCAACTCCTTGTAATTCAACAACTACATTGTCAAGGTTGGTAATCGCAACAAATTCCCATGTGGCCCAAAATCTTTCGCCGGAAGAGCTAAGTTTTTGGTGAGTTAAGTTTACAATTTGCCCCGGCTTTTTTATGCATTCCGCAATTGTTTTCTCGCAGAGTTTATAATCCTCTGGTATAGTTGTCATGGTAAAATGACTCCCGATTAATTCTTCTTCAGAATACCCTAAACGAGTAGCTAAACGCTGATTGACAAAGGTGAAATAACCCTTTGTATCAAGCCTCAGCAAAAAATTATTGTGTGAATTTACCAGGGATATTAACAATTTTTCTCGTTTAATAACTTCTTCGCCGGCTTTTACACGACCCGTTACATCGGTTGCCAGAACAATTTCCGCGTCCTTTCCGTCATAAATTAACCTATGACTTGAGACATCCACCCAAATTAAACTGCCATCTTTTTTCTTATGCTGCCAGTAACCACCTTCTCTAAAACTATCGTTAAAATGTTTTAAGTGATAATCAAATCTTTCTTTCCCTTCATTAGTGCCAATATCATAAACACTCATTTTAAGAAATTCGTCCTTGCTGTAGCCGTAATTAGTAATAGCGGCATTATTTACTGCCAGAAATTTTAATGTTTTTACATCAAAAATCCACAAGGGATTGGGATGATTGCTAAAAAGATATCGGTATGATTCTTCAGACTTAAGAAGCTTTATTTCAAGCTCCTTTTTTTTGCTGATATCTGTAGTTGTGCCAGTTAAAATCCCGGGCTTAGATTCATCAGCGCCTATGCGGATAATTTTTTCAACTACCCATTTAATTTCCTTGCTTGTAACTATGCGGTACTCAATCTCGGCCTTATCAAATAAAAAAACCTTTTCAAACTCAGTTTCATATAATTCCCGGTCTTCCGGATGAATGAGTTGTTGCTTTAAATCCGGCTCTTCCAGAATTCTTTCCAGGGAGATTCCCCATATTTCAGCAAGTTTTTGATTGACGTACAGGTACTTTTTTGTTAAAAGATCATAAGACCAAACCGCATCATTTATTGAAGTCAGTAATTCCTCAAGTTGAAACATATCACCAATTCTAATGGTCCGGTTACCTGAATAATTCTTGGTGATTCTAATTTAACAATTATTACTCAACAATTACCGCGGTTCCGCTGGCACTAACCATTAACATACTTCCGGCTTTGCCCAGAGTTTCATAGTCCAGATCAACAGACAATATGGCATTGGCGCCTAATTGCAATGCTTGTTCCTGCATTTCCCGGAGAGCAATTTCTTTAGCTTCCCGCAATCCTCGCTCATAAGAACCTGCTCGTCCGCCAACAATATCGCGAATGCCGGCAAAAAAATCTTTTACAATATTGGCTCCGATGATCGCTTCGCCGGATACAATTCCAATATATCTGGTCACTCTTTTTCCGTCTATATTATTTGTTGTAGTAACTATCATAATTGAAAATTCTTAATGTTAAAGTAATTTATCCGCAACTTCATTCCAGTTATTTACACGTTCATATTGAGTGATCAACATGTTATGGGGCGAGGTAAATAAAAGTTTGCGCCCGTTAAACAGATGGAAGTTTTTTATCCGGTCGTCAATTAAAATATCTGTATTTACAATTTTATCCCCACAAAAAATAATATTAGTCCAGCTGATAAATGGAAAATGTTCTTCCAGCCAATCATATTTATCTCGAAGAGAATTTCTGAATTCCAAAGCCGCAGAAACAATGTAAACATCATATTTTTCCTGTAGAGCAAGCATCACTTGCTGACTATTTTCAATAACGGGCAAGTCTTTAAAAAAACCTTCTTCGTTTATATAGTCGTTCCACTTATCACGTGCGTGTTCCGGCACATGGTGATACATTTCGTTCCCCGGACTTATTTTTAAGTCGAGTGGAACATTGTAATCGCGGTTATAGAGGCTGATGAATTTTGAAAGCGGATCTGCCAGAACTTCATCCATATCTACTGCCAGACGTAATTTTTTTTGGTTCATGCTCAAAAATAAGGTATTACATTTTTTAAATAAGAATTATTTATATCTTTGCAGCCCCGCAGAATAGACTCCGGGACATATGTTGAATACATAAATTACTAAAAAATGGCAACTAAAATCAGATTGCAAAGATTCGGTAAAAAGGGAAAACCTTTTTATCACGTAGTGGTAGCAGACGCTCGTGCTCCAAGAGATGGTAAATTCATCGAAAGATTAGGTTCTTACAACCCAAACACTAACCCGGCTACAATTGAAATTAATTTCGAGAAAGCTTTAGATTGGATGAACAAAGGTGCTGAGCCAACTGATACTTGTCGTGCGATACTTTCTTACAAAGGAATTTTGTACAAGAAGCATCTTGAAGGTGGTGTTAAAAAAGGCGCTTTAACTGCTGAGCAGGCAGATGCTAAATTTAATGAGTGGTTACAAGGCAAAGAAGGCAAAATCGAAGGCAAAAAAGAGAACTTATCTAAATCTAAAGAGGAAGTTAAGAAATCTGCTTTAGCTGCAGAGGCTAAGAAAAAAGAGGAAATGGCAGCAGCAATTGCCGCTAAAAATACTCCTCCTGCCGAAGAAGAAGTAGCAGAAGAAACTGCTGTTGAAGGTGAAGAAGCTACTGAAGCTGCTGAAACTGAAAACAACACAGAAGAAACAGCAGAATAATTAAATATTCTAAACCATTGGTTTGCAATAGCGAAGATTCATTTCTTCGCTATTGTTGTTTAAAAAAAGATTTTTATGAAAGTTGAGGATTGCTTTTACATCGGTTATATCACCAAAACAAAAGGTTTAAAAGGGGAAGTTCAGATATTTTTTGAGTATGAAGAACCTGAAAATTTACCTTTTGAGACTATTTTTGCCGAAATAAATGGAAAGCTGATTCCCTATTTTGTATCGAGTTATAAACTCAATAACAACCAAACCGGCTATTTCTTTTTCGATGATTTGGATAGCATCGCGAAAGCAGAAAAAATAGTCCGTAAAAAAATATACCTCCCGCTTTCTGTAAAACCCGTTCGGGATGAAGATGAATTTCTGATTACCGATCTGAAAGGTTTTATCGTTTACGACCAAACATTTGGCGAGTTGGGCGAAATTATCGACATCCACGAATACCCGCAGCAATTTGTTGCTGTGGTTCCCTATAAATTCCGCGAAGTAATGTTCCCGTTAAACGATGATCTGATCGTTGAAGTTGACGAGGAAAACGGAATATTAAAAGTAAATCTCCCGGAAGGTCTGATTGATCTTTACATTCAGGAATAATCTTTAGAATGTTCTCAAATGCAAAGGCTGACCAGCTTTCGCATTTGTATGACTGAACTTTCAAGTCTCTCTTCTATCTTTGTGCCATGCGTTTTGATATTATTTCTGTATTGCCGGCATTGTTAGAAAGCCCTTTTGCACATTCTATTTTGCAACGTGCGCAAAAAAAAGGTCTTTCAGAAATTCACGTTCACAACCTGCGTGATTACAGTACGCACCGCCAGAAATCTGTAGACGATTATCAATATGGTGGCGGTAGCGGCATGGTGATGAGTATTGAGCCTTTTGCAAATTGCATAGACAAATTACAGGCAGAAAGACAATATGATGAGATCATTTTTATGACGCCGGATGGAGAAACTTTCAAACAAACTATCGCAAATGAGCTTTCATCAAAACAGAATGTGATCATTCTTTGCGGGCATTACAAAGGAATTGATCAGCGGATAAGAGATTTATATGTAACCAGAGAGATTTCTATTGGAGATTATGTTCTTTCCGGCGGAGAATTGCCGGCCGCGGTGCTGGTTGATGCCGTTGTAAGATTGTTGCCCGGAGTTTTAAATGATGAAACATCTGCCCTTTCTGATTCTTTTCAGGGAGAATTGCTGGATGCGCCGGTTTACACACGCCCGGCAGATTGGAAAGGACATAAAGTTCCGGATATTTTGCTGAGTGGGAATGAAGCTAAAATTAACGACTGGCGTCATGACCAAGCTTTAGAAAGAACGCAAAACCGCCGACCAGATTTACTTAAATAAAGTTTTAAGTTCAGTCTGATTTTAGTATTATAGAACATGAATTTTAACAAAAGATATTTTACCAGATAAAAATGAAAATACCAGATTTTAAAATTCACGATTACTTTCCGATAACAGATCCGGTACTTATTTTTTCTGTAGTACTTTTTATCATTCTGCTGGCGCCTATTATTTTCAAGCGATATAAAGTTCCAAACCTAATTGTACTTATTGTTGCCGGAGTAATTGTTGGTCCAAACGGATTAAATATTTTGCTTCGCGATCAGAGTATGATCTTATTTGGCACCGTTGGTTTGCTCTACATCATGTTTATCGCCGGATTGGAAATAGATCTGAATGATTTTATCAGGAATAAAAACCGCACCTTAATTCATGGTTTTTTAACTTTTCTTATTCCCGGCGCTTTGGCAACCTGGGTTGGTTACAGTTTTCTGGATCTTTCCATGGTTTCGTCGCTTTTGTTTGCCAGTGTACTTTCATCTCACACCTTACTTGCATATCCCATTATAAGTCGTTTAGGCATCACTAATTCCCGGGCGGTAGGCATTACGGTGGGCGGAACAATTATAGCCGATACCGGAGCGCTTCTTATTCTGGCAATGATCGCCAATTATACACACGGAGCACTGGATTATATTTTTGCCATACGAATGGGAATATCTCTTTCCATATTCGGTTTTATAATTTTCTGGGGATTCCCAAAAGTGTCTGTCTGGTTTTTTAAAAACTTCGAAAGCGAAGGTGTTTCTCAATATATATTCGTTTTAGCCCTTGTTTTCCTTGCGGGATTCCTGGCTCATTTAGCCGGCATAGAACCAATTATAGGTGCTTTCCTTGCGGGATTAGCATTAAACCGAATGATACCACATTCTTCACCCTTAATGAACCGGATTGAGTTTGTAGGTAACGCATTGTTTATTCCCTTCTTTCTGATAAGTGTGGGAATGCTTGTAAACCTGCAAGTGGTTTTTAAAGGAGTTCATGCATTAGTAATATCCGGAGTGTTGATTGTAGTTGCCATAAGCAGTAAATGGATTGCTGCTTTTGTTACTCAAAAAGTATTTGGCTTTACGGTAACGGAGCGTAATTTAATTTTCGGATTAACCACAGCCCGGGCTGCGGCAACTTTAGCTTCAGTTTTAATTGGCTATCAGCTTGGCTTATTATCAGAAGAAATTCTGAATGGTTCCATTATCATGATTTTAGTTACTTGCCTGGTAAGTACAATTGTGGTAGAAAAAGCTGGCCGCAAACAGGTTAGAGAAGAAGATTTGAATCTGAGTAATGCTCCTCGCGAAAATCCGGAACGTATTTTAGTTCCAATTTCAAATCCGGAAAGTGTAGAAAAATTAATTGATTTTTCTGTGCTGCTTAAAAAACCAAGATCCGCCGAACAGATTTTTCCATTAATGGTGATTCCGGATGATGATGCCGCTCATGAACACATGATTCGTAGCAATAAAATTCTGGACCTGGCCGCAAAGCATGCAGCAGCATCAGATAACGGTGTTTCTGGAGTTACGCGAGTGGATATGAACGTGTCCAGCGGTATACTACGGGCAATAAAAGAATTAAATATTACCCAGATAGTAATTGGCTGGAATGCACGTCATTCTGCCAAACAATGGATATTTGGCAGTGTTCTGGATAATTTACTGGAACGTTGCGGTCGGATGATCCTGGTAACAAATTTTGTTAATCCGTTAAATACAACCCACCATATTGTAGTGGTAGTTCCGGCTTTTGCCGAATTCGAATCAGGCTTTTTGCACTGGACTAAAAGTATGCTAACATTTGCGAAACAGGCGGGTGCAGATTTAAAACTGTATGCGCCAAAAGAAACCAATGAGCAGTTGAAAAAAGTCTTCGCGGAAAGCAAATCAAGTGTTCAGGTTAGTTTTGAAGTATTTGACGACTGGGATTCGTTTATGAAGTTTGAATCTATTGTTGGAGTTAACGATCTGTTAGTGGTTGTTAGTTCCAGAAGTGGTTCTATTTCCCACCATTCTGCTTTAGATCATACACCGAGGCAACTTGGGAAACATTTCAGCGATAAATCTTTTGTGGTTATTTATCCGGAGCAGAATAATCTGTTTAATCAAGATCCGGCTTATAGCATCCAAACTTTAAAATATCTGGAATAAAAAATTTCTAATTCTTTTCTGGCTAAATCACAAATACAGAGCAGCATGGCTCAAATATAAAATTTAATGCTCTGGCGCATTTGTAAGAGCCGTTTCACACAAAAATTTTAAATATGAAAAAACGTTCAACGGCAACATTCTTTGTCCCTAAAATGTTTATTAATATTAAAATGTGGAAAAAATTAAATCATCCTTTTTTAAATTGAAAATTATACCTAATATTGCAGTCCGATTTTTAGGGTCTAAAAATCGACTTTAAGAGCTTAAAATCATGGATTTAGTAAAATTTGTAGAAGAGCAGGCAGTAGCGAAAAAGGAAGTTCCTGCATTCAAAGCCGGCGATACTGTTAGCGTTCACTATAAGATTCGCGAAGGAAATAAGGAGCGTATCCAAATATATCAGGGTGTTGTTATTCAGAGAAACAGTGCGGGTGTTAATGAAACATTCACTGTTCGTAAAATGTCTAACGGAATTGGTGTAGAACGGATTTTCCCTGTTAACTCGCCAAACATCGATAAAATTGATGTAAACAGTCACGGAAAAGTGCGTAGAGCAAAATTGTTCTATTTACGCGAGCTTACTGGAAAAGCTGCTCGTATCAAATCAAAAAGAGTATAATTTTCTTCATATTCAAAAGCCTCCCCTCCGGTTATTAGGATGGGAGGCTTTTTTTGTTTTTACACTTTGTGGTTGATAATTACAGAACTTTAAAATTTTAAGTCCCTTTTTGGGAGATGTATACATTTTTATAACATTTGAATGAAACAACTTTTAAAACGCTTTGAAGATAAACGTCCGGAAATAGTTTTTGAATGGAAAGATTCGGAGACCGATGCAGAAGGCTGGGTAGTTATCAATTCATTGCGTGGTGGTGCGGCCGGTGGCGGTACACGTATGCGTAAAGGACTGGATAAACGCGAAGTAGAATCTTTGGCAAAAACCATGGAAGTTAAATTTACTGTATCTGGTCCGCCAATTGGTGGTGCCAAATCCGGTATAAACTTCGATCCGGCAGATCCGAGAAAAAAAGGAGTTTTAGAACGCTGGTATAAAGCTGTAATGCCATTGCTTAAAAGCTATTATGGTACGGGTGGAGATTTAAACGTAGATGAAATTCACGAAGTAATTCCAATTACGGAGAATTATGGCTTGTGGCATCCGCAGGAAGGTGTAATTAATGGTCATTATCATGCACGCGAGAATGAGCGCATTCACCAGATTGGGCAGTTACGTTACGGAGTTTCTAAAGTTTTAGAAGATGTAAATTTCTCGCCCGACGTAAAGCGCAAGTATGTAGTGGCAGATATGATTACCGGATATGGTGTGTCGGAATCTATCCGGCATTTTTATAATTTGTTTGGCGGTGATATTTCTACCAAGAGAGCAATTATACAAGGCTGGGGAAACGTTGGAGCTGCAGCCGCATTTTATCTTGCACAACAGGGAGTTAAAATTGTTGGTATAATTGACCGCGTAGGAGGTTTATTAAAGCCTGAAGGTTTTACATTTGAGGAAGTAAGAACCCTGTTTTTAAACCGGAATAACAACACTTTAGTTGCTGATAATCTTATTCCATTTAATGAGATAAACAAAACTATCTGGGAAACAGAAGCAGAAATTTTTGTTCCTGCGGCTGCTTCGCGTTTAGTTTCAGAAGATCAGGTAAAAACACTGATTAATACCGGTTTAGAAGTTATTGCTGCGGGCGCCAATGTTCCTTTTGCTGATAAAGAGATTTTCTTCGGTCCTATTATGGAACTGGCAGACAAAGAATTGGCAGTTATTCCTGATTTTATTTCCAACTGCGGTATGGCACGTGTATTTGCTTATCTTATGGAGCGAAATATTGAAATGAGCGATGCCGCTATTTTTAATGATGCCTCAGAAGTAATTCGCGTAGCCATTGAAAAAATTCATCAAAAATCACCATCTAAAGCCGAATTATCTAAAACTGCATTTGAAATAGCTTTAGAGCAATTAGTTTAAATATGGATTTATCATTTTTGAATCAAACAATACTAGGAAACAGCTTAAAAAATTATGTGCTGTTTTTTCTGATACTGTTTTTAGGAATTTTGTTAAAACGGGTTTTTTCGAAAATCATCAGCAAAATTCTTTATAAACTGTTCGGAAGATTTGGCAATCATGCCGATCCGCAGGTATTTGTTTCATTACTGATAAAACCCATTGAATTTATGCTGATGTTAATTGTGGTTTATTCTGCAATAAATCAGTTAAGTTTCCCTTTGCATGAAGTTGTTTTTAGCAGAACTTCCACAACAGATAAAATTACCAGCACGTATGAGATTACTGTAATACAGATTATTGATAAACTATTTATGTTCATGTTTATCATTTCCTCATTCTGGATTTTCCTCCGAATTATAGATTTTGTGGCGCATGTTTACATGTACAAAGCTTCGCTTACAGATTCAAAATCTGATGATCAGATGGTGCCGTTTGCCAAAGAGTTAACAAAAATTCTCACCATTATTATCGCTGTTTTTGTGGTGATGGGCGCTGTATTTAATTTAAATGTTGCCACTATTATTGCCGGTTTAGGTATTGGCGGAATCGCGGTAGCATTAGCGGCACAGGATACATTGCAGAATTTATTGGGCTCATTTACAATTTTTGCTGATAAGCCATTTGTAGTAGGCGATCTGGTTAAAGTAGATAAATTTGAAGGAACCGTTGAAAAAGTTGGTTTTAGAAGTACACTACTTCGTACGCTGGATAAAACCATGGTTATTATTCCCAACAAGAAAATGACCGATACGCCGCTTGAGAATTTTTCTCTTAGAAATCTGAGAAGAATGAAGTTTAACGTGGGCCTGAAATATGATACAAAAGCTGCCACCATGCTTAAAATTTCTAAGGAAATAGAAGAGTATGTGAACAGTCATCCGTCAACAAGTAATGATACCCTTGCTACTTTCGATTCCTTTGGAGATTCATCATTGAATTTGCAGGTTTTGTATTTTATTGAGATTGTAGAATATGCCGAGTATATGCATATCCGCCAGGAAATAAATTATCGCATTATGCAGATTGTTGAGGAGAACGGAGCACAATTCGCTTATCCTTCTCAAACTGTTTATCACGAATATCCTGGCAAAGATTCTGAATCAGCACCTGAAAGTGAGGAACACGCAGAAGAATCAGACACAAAAAAATCCGTTTAAACTAAAACGGATTTACAAACGCGTTGAATTTTTTTGAGGGTGATTATTTAACTTCTGGTAATTCTGCAAGCACAGTAATACCGCCTTTTACAACCTGACCTAAAGTCACCTTGATTTCGGTACCAATTGGTAAAAAAACATCCACACGCGAACCGAATTTAATAAAGCCGAACTGGCTTCCGGTTTCAACTTCATCTCCTTCTTTTGCATAACAAACAATACGGCGTGCCATAGCTCCGGCAATCTGTCTGAACAAAACAGCAATTCCTGCTTTATTTTCTACAACAACCGTAGTTCTTTCATTTTCTGTTGATGATTTTGGATGCCATGCAACTAAAAACTTGCCGGGATGATATTTAAAATATTTTACTATTCCGCCAATAG
>JBDTLL010000002.1:0-33201 GCA_039934815.1 Daejeonella sp.
GAAGATGCTTTGGAAAAAACCAATAAAAAATTCATCAAGCGATTTCAATATCTGGAAAGCAAAGCTAAAGATCTGGGTAAAAATTTAAAAGATATGACGCTGGCAGAAATGGACCACTTTTGGAATGAAGCTAAAGCAGTCTGAATAATCCAAAATTAAAATTCATATCTTTTCGATCAAATGAACACCATGAAAACCAATAATCTTACTTTTATACTCATCATTTTCTTCACGGCTTTTATATTTTCTTCCTGCCAGAAATCAATTTTTCATTTAGATGGAGAAACAGATTATCTCATTTTCGGCTCTTCGTACGGAATGTGCCAGGGCGATTGCTCCAACAGCTACCTTTTAAAAAGCGATGGTGTTTATAAAAGCAAAACTTACATCCGCAACGGCGACAAAAATTCTTTTACAGAAAAGCTAAGCAATGAAAAATTTCAGCAGATTAAAACCATTAGCAATTCAATTCCTGCCGAATTAATTAATTACAAAAAAAATGAGGAAAGTTTCGGTTGCCCGGATTGTGCCGATCAGGGTGCATTGTATCTTGAAATAGTTAGGTCTGGCAAAGCTCCTAAAGTTTTCAGAATAGATACCAACACCGGCGATCTTCCCGAATATTTACAGAAAACCGCTTTAGAAATAAAAGAAGCAATTAAAATAGCTCAGAACTAACAATTATGCACACGAAATTATCCGCCACTTTTGCCTTCTTTTTTGCGACCATATTTACCTGCATTATGTGCAGTTCTTCCTGCGATAACGAAATAACTAATCCAAGTACAGCCGAATTAAATTCAGCGTTTAAGGTAAGCTTGAAAGATAAGGTATTGATTAACAAAGATTTTGTAGTGACGCTGGATTCAGTAAAAGATAGCCGTTGTCCGGAAGGTGTTCAATGCATTTGGGCCGGATTTGCTGAGGCTAAAATTTCTATAAGTAAAGTAAGTGAACCATCTATTTCACTAAATCTTTGCCTCGGACAATGCGACAAAGATTTTAAAACTGAAGATGAAAAAGAATTTTCGCTTTCGGGAGTTGATTATTTGCTCCAGTTATCAGCAATAAATCCTTATCCAAAAGTTGGAGACACTACGAAAAGAATGGCAACATTGATTGTAAAAAAGAAATAGTTATTTAAAGGTTATAGCCTTTACAGGCGATATTTTGCTAACCAGTAAAGAAGGAATTATCATGACTAAAATGCAAATTCCCAACGTGCCGGCATTTAGTAAAAGTATATCCATAAAACTTAACTGTACGGGAACAAAGCTGATGAAATAAGAAGCCTGATCTAATTCGAAAAAATGTGTTGTGTGCTGAAAAATTCCCAATCCCACTCCAAGTATATTTCCCAGTAAAAGTCCTAATCCAATAAGATAAGCCGCATTGTAAAGGAATATTTTGCGAATACTCCAGTCGCTGCTGCCCAAAGCTTTTAATATTCCGATCATATTGGTTCGTTCCAGAATCATAATCAGCAAGGCCGAAATCATATTGATTAAAGCTACCGCAAGCATTAAAACTAAAATAACCTGCGTATTAATATCCAATAATGAAAGCCACTCAAAAATCGTCGGATAACTTTCTTTAACGGTGTATGATTTCAGGTCGATATCTAAATTTTCATAAACTTTTACCGCAGTGGTGTCCAATTGTGAAAAGTCCTTTAACCGCAATTCATATCCGCCAACCTGATCTGACGACCAGCTGTTTAATCTTTTTATCAGATTTAAATCACCAATAACATAGGTTTTATCAACTTCTTCAACACCCAGATTATAAATTCCGACGATCTCAAACTTACGCTTACGCAAAGGTTGCTGTACAAAATACATCAGAAAATCGTCACCAACTTTTAAATTAAGTCTGTTTGCGGTGTACTGAGAAATAAGTAATTGTTTTTGGGCTTCTACACTGTCAGAAAAGTCTATCACTTTTCCATCCACCAATATATTTTTAAAATAAGTCCAGTCGTATGTTTTATCAACGCCTTTTAAAACAACACCCTCAACTTCATTATTTGTATTAATAATGCCTGGTTTTGTAGCAAATGGTTGAGCATGTGCAATTTCAGGATACTTTTTTATGTCGTTAAGCGATGCTGGTTTCAGAATAAATGGAGAATTTTCGTACGACGTATTTAAGTCATATTTAACAACCTGAATATCACCGGCAAAACCTCTAACTTTTTCTCTGATCTCTGATTTAAAACCTTTTACAATCGCTACAGCTAAAATCATTACAGCCAGTCCCAGCATAATACCGAGAATGGCGATACGCACAATCAGCTTAGAGAAAGTGCGTTTAGAATTGAAAGTTATGCGCTTAGCAATGAAAAAAGGTAGATTCAAGCCTGTAAAGTATATTTTTGTACCTTAGCAAAGATGCATTTTTTTAACAAAAGCGTTCTAACATTTAAAATACTTCTAATTCAAATGCGATTTAACTCTTTACTGCCGATGAAATTTTTGTCCTCACTAACCTTATCTCTGCTAGTTTTCATTTCCTGCTCTTCATGCGGACAACAATATATAACTGGAAATTCCGGGGTTTCAAACCCACAAAACGTAAACTATAATTCTGTTGATAAACCTAAGGGTAAAATAATAACGGGAGCCGAACAGACCGAAAAATACCTGCCTTATTTAAAAGGAAAGCGAATTGGAATGGTGGTAAATCCCACTTCCATAATTGGCAAAAACACAAGTGTTGATAGTTTAAAAAGCCTTGGTGTAAATATCGTCAAGATCTTCGGTCCGGAACACGGCTTTAGAGGCAATGCAAGTGCGGGTGCTCATGTAAATGATAGCATGGATGAGAAAACCGGCATTCCCGCAATTTCTTTATACGGAAAACATCACAAACCAAGTCCGGAAGATCTAAAAGATATTGACCTGATGATTTTTGATATTCAGGATGTTGGCGTTCGGTTTTATACGTATATAAATACGCTGCAATATGTTATGGAGGCTTGCGCCGAAAACGGCAAGGAATTGATGATTTTGGATCGCCCGAATCCCAACGGATTTTATGTTGACGGACCTATTTTACAGCCGGAATTGAAAAGCGGAATTGGAATTAACCCGATCCCGATTGTGCATGGTTTAACCGTTGCAGAATATGCACAAATGCTAAACGGCGAAGGCTGGCTGGCAAATAAAGAAAAATGCAAGCTAAAAATTATCCCCGTGGCAAATTACATCCACACGTTGCCGTATAATTTACCCGTTAAACCTTCGCCAAATTTAAATACAGATCAGTCTATATTACTTTATCCTTCGCTTTGTTTGTTTGAAGGCACCATCATAAGTCAGGGCCGCGGTACATATTTTCCATTTACCGTTTTGGGTAATCCCGATTTAAAAGGTCAATATAAATTCTTTTTTACTCCAAAAAGCATTAAAGGAATGAGTGAAACTCCTTTGCATCAGGATAAAAATTGTTATGGCCTGGATCTGAGAAAATATAATACCAATAAATTTCGCCAGACCGGGAAAATCAATTTAAGCTGGTTGATGGAATTATATAAAGCGTATCCTGATAAAGAAAAATTCTTTGATTACAAGCAAAGTAATCAGATGGGCAATTTTGATAAATTAGCAGGCACAGAAAATCTGCGCAAGCAAATTATTGCAGGTAAATCTGAAGAGGAAATTCGGCAGAGCTGGGAGCCCGGACTTTCTCAATATAAAATAATGCGGAAAAATTATCTGATTTATAAGTAAGCGTTTACAATTAAACTATTCATTTTATGAGAATAATTTTTATGGGTACACCCGATTTTGCAGTGGCCTCTTTAGATGCACTTGTAAAAGCGGATTGCGAAATTGTTGCGGTGGTTACCGCTCCGGATAAACCGGCCGGTCGGGGACAAAAAATACAACAATCTGCCGTAAAGATTTATGCTGAAGAAAATTCGCTGAAGGTGTTGCAGCCTGTAAAATTAAAAGACCCGGAGTTTATTGCCGAACTGCAAAGATTGAAAGCTGATCTTCAGGTTGTAGTTGCTTTTAGAATGCTGCCCGAAATTGTTTGGAACATGCCAGCAAAGGGAACAATAAATTTGCACGGTTCAATCCTGCCACAATATCGCGGTGCAGCGCCAATTAACTGGGCGATTATAAACGGCGAAAAGCAATCCGGAGTAACTACTTTTTTCTTAAAACATGAAATTGATACCGGTGATATTTTATTCTCCGAGCAAATTGGAATTGAGGCGGATGAAACTGCCGGAGATCTGCATGATAAATTAATGGAACTCGGTGCGGGTTTGCTGGTTAAAACCGTAAAAGCGATAGAGGCTGGACATTATCATGAAAATCCACAATCGAATTCTACTGATGCTGAATTAAAACATGCTCCAAAATTATTTAAAGAAGATTGTCTCATCGACTGGAATCAGCCCGCAAATTTAGTTTTCAATCGCATTCGCGGATTAAGCCCGTACCCAACAGCATTTACAAAGCTTCAGGAGAAAACCTTAAAAATTTTCAAAGCTGTTCCTGAGCAGAAACATCCGGATACGGAGGCCGGCACTTATCAAACTGATGGGAAGACTTTCCTAAAATTTGCGTGTTCTGATGGCTTTATCTCTTTACAGGAAGTGCAGCTGGAAGGAAAAAAGAAAATGAAAATTGATGAATTTTTACGTGGCGTACGATTATAAATCTCTAAAACTTATTTAGTTTCGATAATAACAAGCGAGATGTTTCATTAAAATAACGTTTCCGGTTATAGCCCATCACCCATTGAATTCCAGAACTTGCATTTGTAAGAAAAACCTCATCTGCTTCATTTAAAATTGCCGGATTTATCTGAGCTTCGATAAGCTCGATGTTATTTTCTTTGGCCAAACGCATAACAACATTTCGCATAACGCCTGCAATACAGCCTTCGCTTAATGATGGCGTATATAATTGCTTGTTATAAACCACAAAAACGTTGCTGCTCATCCCCTCACACAAAAAACCGTTCTGATTCAGGATCAAAACTTCGTCCAGTTTATGTTGATTTTTAAAAACACCGGCCAAAACATATACCAGAGAATTATTTGTTTTTAGGTTCGAAAGTATATTTATCGGTTTAGGTAATTCGTCAAAAACGTCAACAATTAAACCGCGGGAATTCGAAGGATAAATTTCATCGGGCAGTTTGCTTACTTCAATTGCATAGCCCATATTGTTCCCGCTTGGATTATAAAAACCATCCGCGTTTCTAAAGGCAGTAAAGCGGACTCTTGCATTCGGGCCGGTTTTATTTCGGCGTACTAATTCTTCAACTTTTTCACGAATAAAATAACTGTCCAATTGTGAATAACCTTCCATTTTAAGGACTTTTAACCCCTTTTTAAGTCGGTCGGCATGCAAGTCAACAAATTTAAGTTCACCTTTTACATAGCGCATAGATTCAAACAGTCCGTCGCCGTAGCGAAAACTACGGTTGGAAATAGTTATAACCGGATGATCAGAAGGAAAAATCTCTCCGTTAAAGTTGATATACTGTTTGCTCATTAATTAGTTTAATTTTCAACTTTTACGTAGTTGCGCCATTTCTCCAAAACCAGTTGAAAATCCTGTGGAATTTCAGAATCAAAGAATATAAATTCTTTGGTTCCCGGATGAATAAATCCAAGCGATTTAGCATGTAAAGCTTGTCTTGGAATTAATTCAAAGCAATTTTCTACAAATTGTTTGTATTTACTGAAAACAGTTCCTTTTAAAATCCGGTTTCCGCCGTAAGTTCCATCGTTAAATAAAGGATGGCCAATATGTTTCATATGCGCTCTGATCTGGTG
This sequence comes from Daejeonella sp., assembly GCA_039934815.1. Classification (GTDB taxonomy): domain Bacteria; phylum Bacteroidota; class Bacteroidia; order Sphingobacteriales; family Sphingobacteriaceae; genus Daejeonella. Next base: position 5,801 of record JBDTLL010000002.1, read on the forward strand.
CGTACGGCCCGTTTCCAGCTCACATTCAATTAAAGTAACATAATTCAAGCGTTCCAAAACCTTATAATGAGTAACAGACCATTTTCCCTTGTCCTCCTCATCATAAACTGCCATCACCTTCCTATCTTTTGCACTTCGGCCGATATAACCGCTTACCGTTCCATCATCTTTTAGATCTCCCCAAACCAGGGCCAGGTATTTTCTGCTGATTGTGTGGTCATAGAACTGCTTGGCCAGGTAAGTTATTGCCTTTTCATTTTTACTGATCAGCAATAATCCCGAAGTATCTTTATCAATGCGGTGGACCAAACCGGGCCTGCCTTCGTTACCCGGCATTTGCGGCAATTGCTGAAAATGATAGACCAAGGCGTTTACCAGGGTGCCGGTGTAATTATTAAACCCGGGATGAACTACCATTCCCGCTGCTTTATTGATCATGATCACATCATCATCTTCATAAATAATATCAATCGGCAGATCTTCCGGATAAACTTCAGTATCACGCGGCGGATGAGGCAGTACAATAGAAATTACATCAAATGGCTTTACTTTATAACTTCCCTTTACGGGATTATTATTTACCAGCACATTCCCGCCTTCAATGGCATTCTGAATTCGGTTGCGTGAAGTATTTTCAATACGCTGTGTTAGAAATTTGTCCAGTCTAACCAACGATTGACCTTTATCAACTACAACGTTAAAGTGCTCATACAGGTCATTATCCTCAGTTTCCGGTAATTCATCCATCTCAATCATCCTGCAAATTTAAATCTTTAATCTAATTATTGTCCTATAAACAATTTTGGTATCAAGGTTGCTATAGGATAAATACCTAACCTAATGAAACATGAAAAATTTTACTAAAAACGCAGTTATCCTTCTGAATTTTTTTCCATTTTTAATGAAGAAAATTTACTTTAGGCCGTAACAAGCTTATTTTATTTAATGAGAAAAGTATATTTATTCCGGTCCGTTTTAATCGTTTTAACATTAACCTTTTCATCGTCGGTATTTGCTCAGCGCAATGTTTCCGGGCTAATTAAAGCCGGACCTGATGATGCGACTAAATTAACCGCAGCATACCTCAATCCTTTGTTTAAAGGACTTGGAGTAGGATTAAATTCCGGATGGAATAATACAGCTCACTCAAAAAATGCAGGCAGATTTGAATTTCGTCTCGGTATAACGGGAACGTTTGTACCTGCTTCAGACAATCAGTTTGATGTGACCAAAATTGGTTTATCCAGTCATGTCAGACCGGCTAATCCGTCTGAGATATTGGCTCCAACATTATCCGCTAATAAATCATCCGGGCCGCAAATGGATGTTTATGATGACGACAATAATAAAGTCGAGTCATTTACCATGCCTAAGGGGCAAAACTTACCGATTATTCCCGCCCCACAGTTACAGGCTACAATTGGTCTTCCCAAAGGTATTGATCTGAGCATCAGGGCTGTCCCAAAAGTGAATATTGGAAACGACTTTGGCTCACTAAGTATGTTTGGTGCTGGTGCTAAAGTGGAATTAATTCCCCTAATTGCCGGAAAGACCATTGATAAAGTTATTCCGGTAGATATCGCGGTAGCATTTGGATATTCGCAATTCAATTACAAATTACCTTTAGACGTGCAGGCTCCAAGTGGTTCTGTACCGAAAGATGGTAATCAAAACCAGGATTTTTCTAACCAGATGATCGATGCCACCTTCTCAGGCATGAACGCAGAAGCTATCATCTCAAAAAAATTATTGTTCTTTACTCCTTTTCTAAGTGTTGGATATAACACATCTAAAACAAAAGCAGATATGCTGGGTAATTATCCGGTTGTAACTGGTGGAACGCTAATTTCTAAGACCTATACAACCTTTACAGATCCTGTGCATTTAAATCGGGATGATATCCAGGGTTTGAAAAGTACCATTGGCTTTCAGATGAATCTGGCAGTTCTTCGATTATACGGCTCGTATAGCGTGGGCGAATATAATTCTGCGAATGTTGGAATTGGTATTGGTCTGGGTAAGTAATTTTAAATACAGATATTTGAGCCTCCCCATCAGGAGGCTTTTTTTATGATCGATCTGCAGTTTTATAGTCCGGAAGAAGAAATCTTCAATCCTATTTTCGGGGACAAAAATATCCGTGTTTTTGTTAAAAGAGACGATCTCATCCATCCTTTTATTTCGGGAAATAAATGGCGGAAGCTAAAATATAATCTACAGGAAGCTAAAAAGTTAAACAAAACTCATCTTATCACATTTGGTGGAGCATACTCCAATCACCTATTAGCAACCGCCGCTGCTTCGGCAAAATTCGGTTTCAAAAGCACAGCATTTGTTCGTGGCGAAAAGGTTGAAAATCAATTATTAGTGATGTGCCGTTTGTTTGGGTTGCGTTTAATTTTTACAGAAAGAGAAGCTTATCGCGATAAGCAAAAACTTTTTAATAGCCATTTTGGTGCTGATGAAAAAGCTTTTTTTATAGATGAAGGCGGTTCTGGAGAACTTGCTGTAAAAGGTGTGGCAGAATTAGTTGACGAATTAGAGCAGCAATACGATCATCTATTTTGCGCCTCCGGAACAGGCACAACGGCAGCCGGAATTTTGAGAGGGTTGAAAAGCAATAATTTAAATACAAAACTGCATGCGGTGCCGGTTCTAAAAGGCGGAGAATTTATTCGCACAGAAATTTTAGGTTATAACCCGGGCCCAAATAATTTAGAGGTCCATTTAGATTATCATTTCGGCGGTTACGCCAAAACAAGTCCGGAACTTTTAAAATTTATTCAAACTTTCAGCAGTTCCTCAGGAATTCTTATCGATCCGGTCTATACCGCTAAATTGTTTTTCGCATTATTCAACTTAATTGAAAATAACTATTTCGACGAGGGTAGCAAAATTCTGGCAATTCATACCGGCGGACTTTTTGGTTTATTAGGGATGACTGAAAAGCTGGAAAGAGAAATAAGGTAATTTCAGGCAGAAATTCGGCTAATATTTTTAAATATTTTTCACCGAAATGCAGTACTCAGTTTTGTTTCTGACTAAAAAATAGGTTTAAACTGTTTAAACCTATTTTTTATCAAAATTTGCAAAAAGTGCCAAAACTTGACCGTTTGCGCCCTTTTTGATATTTTTGAGTCTAATCAAAACAACTTATGTACAAATTATCAGTAGCACCAGACGAGGTTCAGGAAATTTTAAGCAAGCACGTTCTTGCGGATGGATTTGACTTGACTTTTGACATGGAAAAAAGTAACGGCGTGCATATCTACGATGCCAAATACGACCGTACTTTATTAGATTTCTTTACTTGTTTTGCTTCAGTGCCTCTTGGTTACAATCATCCAAAAATGGTAAATGACGAGGCCTTCAAAAAAAACCTGATGCTTGCCGCCATGAGCAATCCATCCAACTCAGATATTTATACTACCCAATATGCTCAGTTTGTTGAGACTTTCTCGCAGGTTGGCATTCCAGATTATTTGCCCCATGCATTTTTTGTTGCTGGCGGTGGTTTGGCTGTAGAAAACGCATTAAAAGTGGCTATGGACTGGAAAGTTCAAAAGAATTTCCAAAAAGGTTACACTCGTGAATTGGGAATGAAGGTAATTCATTTTGAAAAAGCATTCCACGGTCGTACAGGTTACACGTTGAGTTTAACCAACACACTACCGGATAAAACCAAGTGGTTTGCCAAATTTGACTGGCCACGCGTTTCATTCCCTGCCATTAAATTCCCCTACACGGATGCAGGTTATGAAGACTTAAAACAACGTGAAGACCTTTCTCTTGCTCAGATTCGTCAGGCTTTCGCCGATAATAAGGATGATATTTGTGCGATCATCATTGAACCAATTCAGTCTGAAGGTGGTGATAATCACGTTAGGCAAGAATATTTAGAGCAGTTGCGCCAGCTTTCTGATGAAAATGAGTGTATGCTTATATATGATGAAGTTCAAACAGGTGTTGGTTTAACCGGAAAATTCTGGGCACACGAACATTTTGGCGAAAATGCCCGTCCGGATATTTTAGCTTTTGGCAAGAAAATGCAGGTTTGCGGTATTTTAGCAGGCAAAAAAGTGGACGAAATTGAAACCAACGTTTTCAAAGTACCTTCCAGAATAAACTCTACCTGGGGCGGTAATTTGGTAGACATGGTTCGTTCATCAAAATATCTTGAAATTATTAGAGAAGATAACTTGCTTGAAAATGCAACCGTTGTTGGAAATTACTTGCAGGAGCGTTTAAAGAAAATCGCAGAATCATCAAACAATAAAGTTTCTAATGTTCGCGGAAGAGGTTTATTATGCGCATTTGATTTCCCAACAAAAGAAATGAGAGATAATTTCATTAAAAAAGGCCTGGAACAAAAGGTAATGTTTCTTGGATGCGGAAACAACACCATCCGTTTTCGTCCGGCTTTAATTATGGAGAAGAAACATATTGATCAGGGATTAGAAGTTATGGAAAATATACTTCCAACATTATAGTATTCTTTTTCAGAAAATTTAAAATGCCCGGCACTTTAGCCGGGCATTTTGCGTATTAGTAGAATGCTAAAAAAAATCATCCCCGTTTTAATTCTTTTTTTTATTGGTATCGCTTCCGCGGATGCGCAAGTAAAATATTGCCTTTCCGGCGATTGTGACAATGGCAAAGGAATGTATCGTACAGATAGTAATGATTTGTACGAAGGCGATTTTAACAACGGCATGTTTGAAGGATTTGGAAAAATGTCCTTCAAAAACGGCGATGTATTCGAAGGTGACTGGATTCGCGGACTTCCCAAAAAAGGATCTTATCTTTTTAAGAATGGTGATAAATATGTTGGACCAATAAATAACTTTCAGGCGGAAGGTTACGGAAAAATGTTATTTAAAAACAAAGATATCTACCAGGGAAGTTATCAAAATGGCAAAGCAAATGGTAAAGGTTCATTATTTAAACAAAACGGTTTAAAATATACCGGCGATTTTAAAGACGATAAGTTCGATGGTAAAGGAATTATGACTTTCCCTAACGGAAATGTTTATGATGGAGATTTTGTTAATAATGTGCGAATGGGTAAATGCACGTATCGGTTTAAATCCGGAGCGGTTTACCAGGGAGACTATTACAAAGATGACTTTAATGGAACAGGAACGTATTTATTCCCGGATAAGAGTTTATACACCGGTTTTTGGCTAAACGGTAAACGATCTGGAAAAGGAATATATAAATATAGCAGCCGGTCTTTTTACGAGGGCGAATTTAAAAATGACCTCCGTAGCGGTTATGGGAAAATGGTTTATGAGAATGGTAACGTTTACGAAGGAAACTGGCTGAACGGCAAATGCAACGGCAAAGGAAGTTTGCGTTTGGCAAGCGGACGAATTTTGGCTGGAAACTTTAAAGACAATGCGCTAAACAGCCGTTAACTTAAATTGAACAGATTATCTACTCCTAATAATTTGCGGCTCGTAAAACCTTCTGCATAGGTGGTGTTAATATATCTTCCAAAATCACGGGCACGGGCGTCAATCAATTGCAAAAATCCCGGAGCGGAAATATATGTACCGTTTTCATCTCCATCAGGATTAAAGAATTGAGTTTCAAAAGCGGCAATGCTTTTCATTTTAACATCCCAAAAATCAGTTACATCCACCAAAATATCGGGTTTAATATATCTATCCTGAATATATTGCAGTATTAAGCGTGGTCGCCATGCTTCCTGTATTTCCCCTTCGTTTTTAGTTTCTATTTTGGACAAACCTGACAGGAACACAGAATCATTAATTAATTCGCCGGCTTTCCCATGATCCGGATGCCGATCTTCCATCGCGTTAGACAACACAATTTCCGGCTTGTATTTACGCAACATGCGGATTATTTCTTTTTGATGGTCTTCATCATTTTGAAAAAATCCATCCCGCATAGCTAAATTTTCTCTTACGGTTAATCCCATCACTTTTGCGGAATTCGCGGCTTCAACATCACGAATCTCGGCTGAACCTCTTGTACCTAATTCTCCTCTGGTCAGATCTACAATTCCAACCTTTTTTCCTAAATGTAAATGTTTTATAATAGTTCCTGAGCAACTTAATTCGGCATCATCCGGGTGAACCGCAAACACTAAAATATCTAATTTCATATTATTTAACTTGAACCAGCTTGCTGATCCGCTTTTTAACTTTTGAGGAGTTTGGTTTTGTAAAAGGATAGAAAAAGTCCATCACCTCTCCGTTTCGGTTTACCAGATATTTGTGAAAATTCCATCTGGGAGCTGTACTTACAGTTCCATTTTGCTTTTTATCTGCCAGAAACTGAAATAATGGGTGAGCGTAACTTCCGCGAACGCGAATTTTATCAAAAATAGGGAAATGGGTATCGTAATTTATTTCACAGAATTTGCCAATTTCATCGCCATCAAGCGGCTCTTGTCCGCCAAAATCATTGGACGGGAAAGCTAGAATTTCAAAATCTTCCCTCGGAAATTCATTCCTTAAGCTTTCTAAATCTTTAAGCTGAGAAGTGAAACCGCAATCTGAAGCGGTATTTACGATAAGCAGAACTTTGTTTTCAAAATCTTTTAAACTCACCACTTCACCATTCATTTTTTGAACAGTAAACTGATGCACCGACTTTTTATCCATATTTAGTTGTTGTACATATAATACCCCGAAGTTCGTATTATGTTTTCAATATCCCGGTCTTCCTGCGGATCGTATTTATTCTTCAGGTTATTTCCAAATACACGGGCAACCGATTGGTAAAAGAAAGCCGTAAAGCCACCTTTCATATCTTTTAGAAGTTCATAACTGCTATTGCCTGTCTCGCGGTCAATTAACTTAATTAAAATTCCACCCTGCGTTATGGTCAGGTTTTTAATTTCCTTATTAAACATGGTTTTAATCTCGCCCTCAAACTCTTTTACCAGTTTTTTCTTTTCCTTTCGGGAAATATCAGAAGCTAGCTCTCTTTGCAGTTTTGAATATCTATGTCTTGCAAACATGGCGTATGGCAAAACTTTAAGAACATTATATCTTAGCCTGTTAAATTTAGCTCTTTCTTCCGGCGATTTAAAAATTCTGGTGGAAATTACCACGACATCTTCCAACGGAATCCATGGAATTAACTCTTCATCTATGTTGGTTATAGCAACGTTAATGGTATCGTTTTTGCCTTTTTCATATGGATTATTCTTTATCTGTGCATAAGCGCTAAAACGCGTGCAAACCAAGCAAAAAATAAACGCAAGCCTGAAAATTTTCATAAATTTATGCCTTGTAAAGTTACAGCTAAATTCTTATACTATATATACGATATAATGTTAGATTGTAACCCAATATATATCTAAGGTTTTTTAATACAGCTATAGTTTTTACATATGAATGAGTTAGTGATCGATCTGGAAGCTGAGAAAAAAGAAATTCTTAAGAGATATCGGGCTTTGTTACGTGCATGCAAACCAACCATGCAAAAAGGCGACAAACGCATGATCAGGCGTGCCTTTGACATGGCGCTTGAAAGTCATCAGAATATGCGCCGTAAATCTGGCGAACCTTATATTTATCACCCGATTGCAGTTGCCCAGATTGCAGCAGAAGAAATTGGATTAGGTACAACTTCTATTGTTTGTGCCTTATTGCATGATGTTGTTGAAGATACAGACATCACGCTTGACGATATTGAAAGGGAATTTGGAAAGAAAACTGCTAAAATTATAGACGGTCTCACCAAAATTTCAGGTGTTTTTGACTATAACAGCTCATTACAAGCGGAAAATTTCCGTAAAATGTTGCTTACCCTGGCAGATGATGTTCGGGTTATTTTGATAAAACTTGCCGACCGCCTGCATAATATGCGAACCATGGATTTTATGCCACGGGATAAGCAGTTAAAAATCTCCTCAGAAACCGTTTATCTGTATGCGCCTTTAGCGCACCGATTAGGTTTATACATTATAAAATCAGAGTTAGAAGATCTTTCCATGAAATACATGGAACCGGAAACTTATAAATTAATTGCAAATCAGTTAAATGAAAAGAAAACTGAGCGGGAGAATTTTATACAGGATTTTATAGAACCGATACACGAGATTCTGGAAGAGCAGGGCCTTAAAGCAGATTTGTATGGCCGGCCAAAATCTATCAATTCAATCTGGACAAAAATTCGTAAAAAAAACATACCCTTTGAAGAAATTTATGACCTTTTTGCTATCCGTATAATTTTAGACAGTAAACTGGAAAATGAAAAATCTGATTGCTGGAAAGCCTATTCAATAGTTACGGATTTATATCGCCCAAACCCGGATCGTTTACGCGACTGGATCTCATCGCCAAAAGCAAATGGTTATGAATCTTTACATACTACCGTGATGGGGCCAAAAGGCCAATGGGTAGAAGTTCAGATTCGCACCCAGCGCATGAATGAAATTGCGGAAAAAGGTTTTGCTGCGCACTGGAAATACAAAGAATCTTCTGCCGATAAAGGTCTGGATCAATGGATTCACAAAATTAGGGAGTTGTTAAATAATCCGGAAGCCAATGCTCTGGATTTTCTGGACGATTTTAAAATGAATCTTTTCTCTGATGAGATATTCATTTTTACGCCCAAAGGTGCATTAATGCAGTTGCCAATAGATGCTACTGCTTTAGATTTTGCATTTGAAATTCATACCGATATTGGTTCAAGTTGTATTGGCGCAAAAGTAAATCATAAGCTGGTTCCGTTATCGCATAAATTACAAAATGGCGATCAGGTAGAAATTATCACTTCGAGCAAGCAAACACCCAAAGAAGACTGGCTAAGCTTCGTGGTAACAGCTAAAGCAAAATCTAAAATTAAATCTGCTTTAAAAGAGGAAAAACGCAAAGTTGCGGAAGATGGAAAGGAAATTTTAGAGCGTAAGTTGAAATCGCTAAAAATAACTTATCATACAGATAATTTATATAAGCTTACTTATTACTTTAAGCTGCCCTCTACTCAGGATCTTTTCTACAATGTGGCTAAAGGCTTAATTGACATTAAAGACTTAAAGGAATTTGTTGCCTCGGAGAAAATTATTGAAAGCAAGCCTGAGAAACCGGAACCGGTGCCTTTTGATAATTTATTAAAGAAAAACAAAGGCAAAGACAGCGATACTTTATTGATAGGAGAAGATCTGCAAAAGATAGATTACAAACTTTCAGCATGTTGTAATCCTATTCCGGGAGATGATGTTTTTGGATTTGTAACCGTTTCTGAGGGTATAAAAATTCACCGTACCAATTGCCCGAATGCGGCCAAATTATTATCCAATTACGGCTACCGTATTGTAAAGGCAAAATGGAACTCGCAAAAGGAGCTTGCCTTTTTAACCGGATTGAGAATTAAAGGAATTGATGATGTTGGATTGATTAACAACATTACCAAAATTATTTCCAGCGATTTTAAAGTAAACATACGGTCTATAACTGTGGACAGCGACGAGGGAATATTTGACGGTTCTATTATGGTTTTTGTGAATGATACCGCACACTTAGATAGCTTAATAAAACGTTTAAAACAGGTTAGAGGTGTTACTTCTGTTAGCAGATTTGATTCTGAAGCAGACGTAATTAATAAAGCTTCCTGATAAATCTCTGTTTTTAGTATTTTTTGGATAAATTTGAACGTAGTAAACCAATATATGCCTGTACAAGAAACCATTTTAATGGTTAAAAAAATTTTCGAAGCTTATCTCGAAAATAAAAGCCTTCGTAAAACACCCGAACGTTTTGCAATTCTGGAAGAAATCTATTCAAGAAATGATCATTTTGATGTGGAATCATTGTATATCCACATGAAAAATAAAAAATATCGCGTTAGCAGGGCAACAGTTTATAATACATTAGAACTTTTGCTTTCCTGCGATTTGGTTACCAAGCATCAGTTTGGTAAAAACATGGCGCAGTTTGAAAAATCGTACGGGTATAAACAACATGATCATATCATTTGCATTGATTGCGGAAAGGTTGTTGAGTTCTGCGATCCGCGGATACAACAAATTCAAACCATGATGGGCGATTTGCTCAAATTTGAGATCACACACCATTCCTTAAATTTATATGGGAACTGCAGCCGTTTAAAAGCCGGACACTGTGATGCTTTTGCCAGCAAAAATTAATTCGACACTTATATCTCAAATATTCTCTGATAGTAATCGGTGTTATATATCGGTTTTAAATTATAATGTTCAAAACAGAACAATTTTTAAACATCCGATCAAAAAGAGCATAAAAAATTAAAAAGATCCATACAGGATGATACTTTTGCAGGAGTTTTAAAATTATTTTGGAACTTCCTGAGTAATAAATTTATAAATAACATAATAATGGCTGTTGATGTATTATTAGGTCTCCAATGGGGCGATGAAGGAAAAGGTAAAATTGTAGATGTTTTAAGTCCTGATTATGATTTGATTGCCCGCTTTCAAGGCGGACCAAATGCAGGTCACACGTTAGAGTTTGATAACCAGAAGTATGTATTAAATACCATTCCATCAGGTATTTTCAACGATAAAGCCATGAACCTGATTGGCAATGGTGTCGTTATAGATCCAATTACGCTAAAGCGTGAATTAGATAACCTGAAAAAGAATGGCTTTGATCCTGTTGCCCAGGGAAAACTCGTAATTGCACGTAAGGCACACTTGATATTACCAACTCATCAATTATTAGATGCCGCTTCTGAGACCAAAATGGGAATTGACAAAATTGGTTCAACCTTAAAAGGAATCGGACCAACCTATATGGATAAAACAGGTAGAAACGGATTGCGTGTTGGTGACACAACTCTTCCTGATTTCCGCCAGCGTTATGATAAATTAGTTAATAAACATAAATCTATTCTTTCTCACTATGGCGAAATCCCCGATTTTTCTGAGAAAGAAGCGGCATTTTTTGAAGCTGTTGAAATGCTTAAAAAAATTACGCATGTAGATAGCGAACATTTTGTAAACCAATATTTAAGGGATGGCAAAACCGTGTTAGCTGAAGGTGCGCAGGGAACTATGCTGGATGTTGATTTTGGCTCCTACCCTTTTGTCACCTCATCAAACACAACTTCTGCCGGCGCTTGTACAGGTTTAGGTGTGGCTCCAAAAAATATTGGAAACGTAATTGGCATTTTCAAGGCTTACTGCACGCGTGTTGGCAGCGGACCATTTCCTACTGAACTGGAAAACGAAACCGGAGAAGAATTACGTAAACTCGGTCATGAGTTTGGCGCAACAACCGGACGCCCACGCAGATGCGGCTGGATTGATTTACCGGCTTTGAAATATGCCATTATGCTAAATGGAGTTTCAGAACTGGTTATGACCAAAGCAGATGTTTTGAGTGGTTTTGAAACCATTTATGCCTGCACACATTACCAGTATGACGGCAAAAAAATAGATTATATGCCGTATGATATTAATGCGCTTAAAGCGGAACCCGTTTTAGAAGCAATTCCGGGTTGGGCAGAAGATCTTACCAAAATTAGAACCGTAGATGAAATTCCGGCAAAACTGCAGGATTACATTAATTACCTGGAAAAACATTTAGGTGTTCCTGTTAAATATTTGTCTGTAGGACCAGACAGAGTGCAAACGCTCACTTTGTGCTAATTAAATAATACAATGCTCCCGGATTTGTCCGGGAGCTTTACTTTCAGTTTGTGCAAACCGCCGAATTCAAAATAACAAATTCTGAAGAATTTAAAACCAAAGCCTTGCTTTGGGCCGCTCAATTCCGAAGTGCCTGTTATTTTGATTCAAACAATTTCCAGGATCCTTATTCTGCTTTTGATGTTTGCATTGCTGCGGATGCAAAATCAGAAATTACCAGTCAGGCCGGAGAGGCTTTTGAGAAACTAAATATTTTCCTTTTAAAAAACCCCGGTTTCGTACCCGGATTTTTGAGTTATGATCTGAAAAATGAAACGGAAGATCTGGTTTCAGAAAATCCGGATCAATTAGATTTCCCGGATCTGTACTTTTTTTCCCCGGCACATATCATATTAATCAAAGAAAAACAGGTTAATATAAAGTCTGATAATCCGGAAAGAATATGGAGAGAGATTAATCGGACGACGGTTCCTGATCTGATCGAAACAGATTTTAACGGGCATTTGAAAAGTAAAATAGACAAATCAGATTATCTGAATAAAGTTGATCGCATTAAGCAGAATATCCGTAAAGGAGATATTTATGAGCTTAATTTCTGTCAGGAATTTTACGCGGCAAATGCCAATTTAAACCCGGTTCATACTTTTATAAAACTTAACCGTATTTCCCCAACTCCTTTTGCCACATTTTTTAAAAACGGCGATAATTATATTATTTCTGCTACACCGGAAAGATTTCTTAGCCGGAGAGGTGATAAATTAATCTCTCAACCGATTAAAGGGACTGCAAAGCGTTTTGAAAACCTTGAAGAAGATTCGATTTCAAAACGAAATTTACTTAGCAACGAAAAAGAACTTTCAGAAAATGTAATGATTGTAGATTTGGTGCGAAATGACCTCACAAAAAGTGCGAAAGCGGGAACTGTTCTAGTAGAAGAATTATTCGGAATTTACAGCTTTAAACAGGTTCACCAGATGATTTCAACGGTAGTTTGTGAGCCAAAAGAAGAACTTTCAAATTCAGAAATAATTAAAAATACGTTCCCCATGGGATCGATGACCGGCGCTCCGAAAATCAGAGCAATGGAACTCATTGAAAAATACGAAGAGAGTAAACGAGGCTTATATTCTGGTGCTGTTGGTTATTTTTCTGAAGAGAAAAATTTCGATTTTAATGTAGTTATAAGGTCCGTATTGTATAACTCAGAAAAAAAATACCTGTCATTTCAGGTTGGCAGCGCTATAACAATAGATTCTGATCCTGAAAAAGAATATGAAGAATGTCTTTTAAAAGCTGAAGCCATTTTTAAAGTCCTTAAACCATAAAATCTTCTCAAAAAAAAAATCCTGAATAATCGTTCAAATGTTGAACAATTATTCAGGAATCGATAAACGTTAATTTGGGTTTACTTTTTAGCGCCGGTGTAATATTTACGAGCTTCTGGTAAATTACTTTTGATTTGTGAAATACGGGTTGCATCACTTGGGTGCGTACTTAAGAACTCAGGTGGAGCACCACCTTTGTTAGCGGCGGCCATTCTTTGCCAGAAACCTACGGCACTATCGGGATTATAACCGGCCATTGCCATAAAAACCAGACCTAAGCGATCTGCTTCAGACTCTTGCTTTCGCGAATAATTTAAAATAGCTAACTGTCCGCCAATTCCGTAAAGCTGACCTAAAACCTGTTGTGTTCCCTGAGAAGCTCCGCCTGCGGCAGCACCTATAACGCCTCCACCAATTTGAGCAGCCGTCATTTGAGAATATCTTTCAGCAGCATGCTGCGCAATTGCGTGAGCAATTTCATGACCCATCACGGTTGCTAATCCGGCATCGTTCTGAGTAATTGGCAAAATGCCCGTGTAAACAGCAACTTTTCCGCCCGGCATGCACCATGCGTTTATTTCTTTGCTGTTAATAAGGTTAAACTCGTACTGGTAATTGTACTTATTACCGTAGCCATTATTCTGCATGTAACGGTTTATAGCACTCGCTATTTTTGCCCCAACCGCTTTTACACGTTGTGCGTCCGCAGAATTATTAATTACTTTAGTTTTAGGATCATTTAAAAAACTGCGGTAAGCCGTAACAGCTTCCTGCTGTAAAGCTTCGTCATTAACTAAGCTTAACTGACTTCTTCCTGTTAAAGGCACCTGAGAGCAGGATGCGAGCATTGCCGTTACAGCAATAACTGATAAAAATTTGAATGTTTTCATAAATCTGTATTGAACAAGTTTTGATTAAACTACTTTCTTTTTGAACAGATCTACTCTGGATTCTTTACCTTTTAATAAACGTTCGATATTTTTTTGATGTGTAACTAAAATTAGTACACAAATACACATTCCATACAACACCACCGAGCGGATTGGCGATTGAAATACAAATATGATACTTAAAGGAAATGTAAATCCGGCAAGGATTGAACTTAAGGAAACATACTTGGTTAATAACAACACCAGAATAAAAACAAGAACACAGAGCATTGCTGCCGGAAAGTGTACTGCCAATATCATTCCAAATAATGTTGCGATGCCTTTACCGCCTCTAAAACCCGCGAAAATAGGAAAAAGATGGCCCATTACCGCTGTTATTCCTAAAGCTAGCTGATAGTTTGCAAATTGTACAGAGTTGTGTGGTCCGGTAACGGAAAGTCCGATCAGATAGGCAAGATTTGTTGCTGTATAACCCTTCAAAATATCGAGGATCATTACTGCAATTCCAGATTTTTTACCTAAAACCCTAAAAGTATTGGTTGCTCCTGCATTTCCGCTGCCATATTCACGTACATCAACACCATAAAACGCCTGCCCTATCCAAACTGCAGTTGGAATAGAGCCAAAAAGGTAGGCCAGTATCAATGCTGAAATCGAAAAAATTGAAATCATCGGGGTACAATATTACTAAAAACCGCGAGCTGAATAAGATTTAGAGAATTTAATTTTAACTCTCAATCGCTTTTAGGCTCATGTCCAGACTTTTAACTGAATGTGTAAGCGCCCCCATTGAAACAAAATCTACTCCACATTGTGCATATTCCAAAACATTATCTAATGTAATTCCACCCGATGCCTCGGTTTTAAAACGTCCGCCGATTATTGAAACGGCTTTTTTTAAATCGGCAAATGAGAAATTATCCAACAGCACCCGGTCTATATGGCCTGTTTCTAAAACCTGATTTAATTCATTCAGATTTCTGACTTCTATTTCAACCGGAATATTCAGATTTTTCTCGGAAAGATATTTTCTGGATGCTTTGATAGCCTGAGAAATTCCGCCTGCATAATCTACATGATTATCTTTTATCAAAATCATATCATACAAACCAAAGCGATGGTTTACACCACCACCTATTTTCACGGCCATTTTTTCCAGAAAACGAAGATTAGGCGTTGTTTTTCGGGTATCTAAAACCTGGGTTTGAGTACCCTTTAGCTTTTCAACCACCTGGTGCGTGGTACTGGCAATTCCGCTCATGCGTTGCATCGTATTTAAAACCAGCCTTTCGGCGATTAAAATAGAATGAACACTACCAGAAACGTAAAAAGCAATATCACCTATCGAAACTGCTTCTCCGTCCTTAATTAAAATTTCAACCTTTAAGTTTGGATCTATTTCTTTAAATATTTGCAGCGCTACATCAACACCCGCGATGATGCCGTCTTCTTTAATAAGCAGTTTTGCTTTACCTTGTTTATTTGCCGGAATAGTTGATAGTGAGGTGTGATCTCCATCGGCAACATCTTCTTTTAAAGCCTGCTGAACGAAGTTTTGCAATAAAGTATTATTTGTATTCATGTTATGCAATGAATTCAAAAGTAAGAAATTTACGAACGCTCACTAATTTCTTTCTCCAATTCAATTCGCATATCCGTAATCAGATAACGTCCGCCGGTTTCTTTTAATGAATAACTTACTCGGAAATCACCATTTCCTGTTTTTAAAGAAATAACCGCAAAGCGATAATTAGGATTGGAATCTAAAAGATGTATCAGTTTTGCCGAAATGGGGCTATGTTTGGATAAAAAATCTTTTAATATAATTTCTGCCTGAACTTTAGAATACACATCCTCATCGGTAAGTATGACCAGTTCAACAGTAGAAGCAAAATTTTCTGCAATTTGAGACGTATTTGAAGCTTTAAAATACCCTGTAATTTCTTTTACAATAGCATCCGCATTTTGCGCTTTCGCCGAAAAGGAAAAACACAAACTAATTAATAATATATATAATGCTTTAATTCTCATATTCTCTTATGTGTTAACCAAAATTATGCCATGAAATGTTAAAAATTCACTATTTAAAACTTCAAGCGTATATTTGCAAAGATGGATAAGAAAGCAATATTACTAATTCTGGATGGTTGGGGATACGGAAAACACGATAAATCTGACGCAATTTCTGCGGCAAACACTCCCTTCTTTGATTATCTGATATCAAATTACCCTAACTCCAGGCTAAAAGCCTCGGGCGAAGCTGTTGGTTTACCCCATGGTCAGATGGGAAATTCTGAAGTTGGACACATGAATTTAGGTGCCGGCAGGGTTGTTTACCAGGAATTGGGAAGAATTAATAAAGCTGTTGACGAGAAAGAATTTGATACTGATCCGGTTTTAACCGGCGCCTTTAAATATGCAAAGGAGAATAACAAAAATATTCACCTGATCGGCTTACTTTCTAACGGCGGAGTTCACTCTCATATTAATCATGTTAAAGGTTTATGCGATGCAGCAAAAGCAAATAATGCGGAAAATGTGTTTATACATGCATTTTTAGATGGACGAGATACTGACCCAAACTCAGGACTTGGTTTTGTTGAGGAATTGGAAAAACATCTGAAAACCTCAACCGGACAAATTGCTTCGGCAATTGGCCGGTATTATGCGATGGATCGTGATAACAGATGGGAACGTGTTAAAAAAGCTTACGATTTATTGGTTAAAGGCGATGGCGAGCAGACTCAAAATATATCAGAATTGATTCAAAAGTCTTATGACAATGATGTAACCGACGAATTTATTTTACCCATTGTTAAAGTTGACGACAGCGGAAATCCAATCACAAAAATTCAGGAAGGCGATGTGGTTATTTGTTTCAACTTCAGAACGGATCGCGGCCGCGAAATCACCATTGCGTTAACCCAGAAAGAATTTCCGGAATATGACATGAAACCTTTGGCGTTAAAATATATCACCATGACCAATTATGATGATACATTTAAAAATGTGGAGGTAGTTTTTGAGAAAGATGATTTAGTAAATACGCTTGGCGAGGTTCTGGAACAGAATCATAAAAAGCAGATCCGCATTGCGGAAACAGAAAAATACCCACACGTTACTTTTTTCTTTTCCGGAGGAAGAGAAAAGGAATTTATTGATGAAAAAAGAATCATGATTCCATCGCCCAAAGTGGCAACCTACGATCTGAAACCAGAAATGAGCGCCGAAGGAATCAGGGACGCCATTGTTGAGCAGTTAAAAGCCGGCTGGCCAGATTTTGTGTGTTTAAATTTCGCTAATCCGGATATGGTTGGACATACAGGCGTTTTCAGCGCTGTTGTTAAAGCAGTTGAAACCGTAGATTCATGTTTAAAAACAGTTGTAGAATGTGGAATTGAGAATGGTTATTCTTTCATCATCTTAGCTGATCACGGAAACGCAGATTTCATGATTAACGAAGACGGATCGCCAAATACAGCGCATACAACCAATCTGGTTCCATGTATTTTAATTGACAAAGATTTTAAACACATAACAGATGGAAAACTGGGCGATGTAGCACCAACCATTTTAACTTTAATGAATATTCCGGTTTCAGAAACTATGACGGGTAATGTATTGGTTTCAAAATGAGATATAGCGGCATAATTCTAATCCTTGCTTTTCTTGTAGGATGTAAATCTGAAACACCAAAAAAAAATACACCTGATGTTTACTTTGATCTGAAGACTTATTTCGAAAATGAAGCGGCCCGTTTGCAATCGGTCAATCCAGCGATTGAAAAAACTGTATCACGCAACAGCGTAAAACAAAATAAAAAAATAGCAAATATAGACTGGAAGGCTGAATTGAGTTTGTTTACAGCTTCTGATATTAATAAGCCGTCATGGAAAGATAGTTATCAAAAGATTCAAAACGATTCAGGTTTGATATACAAAGCTTTGGACAGTGCGCTTAGAACACGTGAAATTGAAATTTACAAAACAAATGAAGGAACTATCAAGGCAATAAAAATCCAGAATCAAACTGTCAACCGGTTGTATCAGTCATTTGAAAATCTGCTTTACATCCCCGATTCATTGTATCAGGTAAACAAAAAGCAACATGTTTTGATAATTGGTGAGAATGATTATTTGATTAAAGGACGTTTTAGATAAATATTAAAACATAAAAAAACCGGATTGATCCGGTTTTTTTTATGCCAACAAAAAATGCTTTTTATTTAATATCCTGTAAATGTAATCGGGCGTCGTCTAATTGCGCTGTAATATCTTTCCTTCCGGGATTAAAATCTAAAACCTTCTGAAAATCGCTGATACAAGATTTAAAAGCTTGTGTTGCCTTGGTCTTATCATACAATCCGGGAATTTTCTGGCCCTTCAAAATTCCATAATCCCGATAGGCTAAAGCTCTGTTTTGATAAAGCTTAATATCTTCACCGTCCAGCTGAATTGCTTTGCTAAAATCTCTGATAGATCCCATTAAAAGCTTTTCACGCTCAGAATTAGGTAGTTTTTTAGCCTCGGTAGCCATAATATTTCTGGCTTTTCCTCTATAATAATATGCACTGTTTTCGCCCGGTCTTAAAGAAATTAACCTGTTAAAGGTATTGATAGCTTTACTGTAATTCGATGAGTGATAATAAGAATATCCCAGCATGTATAAGGTGCTTACATCATTAGAATCTGTAGCAATTGCTTTTTCCAAATGGGAAACGGCCATTTTAAAGTCACCGTCTATCAAAGCTTTCTGTCCCATTTTCTGGTAATTGCTCTGTGCATTTACTGCTGTTCCTAATAATATAAAGCATAATAAACTTAAAATCGGTCTCATTGGGGAATTCTGTAACAAAATTAATATCGTATTATTAACGGCGTGAAGTTAGTATTATTTCTGAATGTAGTACTTTTAGCGTTTTCAACCACAAACTTACTACATGAAAAGAATTTTTTTAATCACTTCAGCCTTGTTTTTTTCCTTTTGTGCGATGGCACAAAACGGTTATAATGAAAATCAGTTTCAGCAATTAGGAGAAACTCTTCCAACTCCAAACAACTACCGTACCGCCTCTGGCGCCCCAGGCCATGAATATTGGCAACAGAAAGTTGATTACAATATTAAAGTTGTTTTAAATGATGAAAATCAGAGTCTTACAGGTTCAGAAAATATCACCTATATAAATAACTCTCCGGATGCATTGCCATACTTATGGCTGCAACTGGACCAAAATATATTCAGTCCCACTTCTGATACGTATTTAACTGAGACCGCCTCTGGTAGAACAATAGGTTCGGCAATGGATTTTAAGGCTCTTGAAACTTTCAACAGAACAGATTTTCAAGGCGGATACCAAATTAAGCAGGTTAAAGACGGAAGCGGAAACGCTTTAAAGTTCAGCATTAATAAAACCATGATGCGTGTTGATTTGCCAAGACCATTAAAATCTAAAGAAAAATTTACCTTTTCTGTAGATTGGTATTACAACATTAACAACTGCAAAACCCACGGCGGCCGTAGCGGATATGAGTATTTTGAAGGAGATGACAATTATCTTTATGAAATGGCTCAATTCTTTCCACGTCTGTGTGTTTACAATGATGCAGCCGGATGGCAGAACAAACAGTTTTTAGGTAACGGAGAATTTGCGCTTGAGTTTGGCGATTATAAAGTAAGCATTACAGTTCCTGCAGATCATATTGTAGCCGCAACCGGAACATTGCAAAACCCAAATGATGTAATGAAAAAATCCTGGACAGATCGCTTAAATAAAGTGAAAAATTCAGATCGCCCATCAGTAATTATCACGCAGGCCGAAGCTACCGCAAACGAAAAAAGCAGAGCTAAAACCACTAAAACCTGGGTTTTTCAGGCAGACAATGTTCGTGATTTTGCATGGGCGTCATCACGTAAATTTATCTGGGATGCCATGAATGTAAAGGTTGGAAATAAAACAGTTATGGCCATGTCTTTATATCCAAAAGAAGGAAATCCGCTTTGGGAGAAATTCTCAACTCAGGCAATTGCACATACTTTACAGGTTTATTCAAGATACACTGTTAATTATCCTTACCCTGTTGCCTGGTCTATTAACGGCCCGGTTGGTGGCATGGAATATCCAATGATCTGTTTTAACGGTCCACGTCCGGAAACTGACGGAACCTATTCTCCGCAAAGCAAATACGGTTTAATTGGTGTTGTTATACACGAAGTTGGCCACAACTTTTTCCCGATGATTGTAAACTCTGACGAGCGTCAGTGGACCTGGATGGATGAAGGGTTAAATACTTTTTGCCAATATTTAACCGAGCAGGAATGGGAAGAAAATTATCCTTCACGTCGCGGAGAACCACGTGATATAGTCAACTACATGTCTTCAGACAAATCCACGTTAGATCCGATTATGACCAATTCTGAATCTATTTTACAATTTGGTCCAAATGCTTACGCGAAACCGGCTACTGCTTTAAATATTCTTCGCGAAACAGTAATGGGTCGTGAATTATTTGATTTCTCGTTTAAACAATATGCCGAAAGATGGGCTTTTAAACATCCGGAACCTGCGGACTTTTTCAGAAGTATGGAAGACGCTTCGGCTGTAGATCTGGATTGGTTCTGGAGAGGTTGGTTTTATGGAATTAAGCCTGTTGATATAGCTTTAAACAATGTAAGTTGGTACAGCATAGATTCAAAAAATCCGGATACGGAAAAAACAAAAAATAAAGCTAAACGCGATAAAGAAGCACTTTCAATTTCTGAGCAGCGAAACAAAACGTCAATTCCAAAATACCGTATTGATACTTATCCGGAACTTTCTGATTTCTACACCAAATACGATGCGTTGGAAATTACCGATTTCGACCGCAAGCAGTACAAAGAATATTATGATGCTTTAGATCAGAAACAAAAAGACGCTTTAAAAGCAGGCATAAACTATTACATTCTTGATTTTGAAAATGTGGGTGGTCTGGTTATGCCAATTGTTTTAGAAATGGAATACCAGGACGGAACTAAAGAAGTTGTTCGCATTCCGGCCGAGATCTGGAGAAAAAACAATCAGAAAGTCTCTAAACTTATTGTCAGCAAAAAACCGGTTAAACAATTCTCTGTAGATCCTTTCCAGGAAACTGCAGATATTAATATGAAAAACAACTATTTCCCTGCAAAGGCAATTGAATCTCAGTTTCAATTATTTAAAGAAAAGCAGCAACAAAAACAACCAAACCTGATGCAACAGCAACGGGACGGTAAACTTTAATAAGTTTTATAACGTTAAATGTCTCGCACTAAAAATGCGAGACATTTTTAAAAACCATCCATCAATAAATTCAACTTAACTTGTGTTATGATTAAAAAATTAACGGTTCTTCTGCTTCTAACAATTATTTGTTCGGTTGTAGACGCACATAAATTTTATACTTCATTAACTCAGATCGAGTATAATAGTAAAAGCAAATCTGCCGAAGTGATCATGAATTTATTTACTGATGATCTGGAAAAGGCATTAACGCGTCAGTTAAATCATCCTGTTAAGTCATCAGACAAAGACTTTCAAAAAAACTGTTTCAGTTATATTGACAAAAAATTTCAGGTTACTGACAGCAAAAATCGTCTATTAAAAAATAATTATGTCGGTTTGGAATTCAAACGTGACATGGTAAGTATTTATTTAGAGATTAAAAATCCGGGCGATTTGAATAATCTTCGCTTAAAACAAGTTTCCTTAATGGAAGTTTCTGATGATCAAAGCAATATTGTTAATGTAGTAAGCGGAAATTCCCGGGGATCATTAATATTTAAAGCAAACGACGCGGGTGTTAAAAATATAAATCTGAAAAATTAGTGTCTTAAGTTCGGCGATTTTAATTTCCAAAAAGGTTTAAAAGTCAGAATTTCGGCAAAACGCTACATTGGCACAAGGGTTGCACTTTCTTATACTTGCTTGTATTATCAGGCAAATATTATATTTCACTGTCATATTGACGTTTTTCCAAAATAGATGAGTAATTACGACACTTTTGATTTCAACCGGGCGCTACCTCTTATTAATGAAGATTCAGAGTTCTTTCCATTGATGTCTCAGGAAGATGAGGAGGAGATGAATAATGAGGAAACGCCAGAAATACTTTCCATTTTACCTTTAAGAAATACCGTTTTATTCCCCGGAGTAGTTATTCCAATTACCGTCGGGCGGGATAAATCTATCAAATTAATAAAAGACGCTTACCGCGGAGACCGCATGATCGGTGTAGTTTCGCAGCAGGATGTAGCCATTGAAGATCCAACTTTTGAACAACTAAACACCGTTGGTACAGTTGCATTAATTATTAAAATGCTGCAAATGCCTGATGGAAACACAACCGTTATAATTCAGGGCAAGCAACGTTTTCGTTTAAATGAAGAGGTTCAATCTGAGCCTTACATTAAAGCGAGTATTCAGAAATTTGAAGAAGTAAGACCAAAATCTGATAAAGAATTTAAGGCAATAATGGCTTCTATCAAAGAAATGGCCATGCAAATTATTCAGCTTTCGCCGAATATTCCAAGCGAAGCAGGAATTGCCATTAAAAATATTGAAAGTCATTCTTTCCTCATCAACTTCATATCCTCAAATATGAATGCGGATGTGCCTGTAAAACAGCAAATGCTGGAAGTTGCCAATTTGCGTGAACGTGCAAAAATGGTGATGGAACATTTAACTGTTGAGTTGCAAATGCAGGAACTTAAAAATCAGATCCAGTCTAAAGTTCGGGTCGATTTAGATAAGCAGCAAAGAGATTATTTCCTGAATCAACAATTAAAAACTATTCAGGAAGAGTTGGGTGGTAATTCTCCGGACCTGGAAATTGAGAATTTAAAAGGCCGTGCAGCAAAGAAAAAATGGGCAAAAGAAGTTTCAGATCATTTTGCAAAGGAGTTGGATAAAGCCGGAAGAATGAATCCTGCGGCAGCAGATTATTCCGTACAGATCAATTATCTGGAACTATTGCTTGATCTCCCATGGAACGATTTCACAAAAGACAATTTTGATCTGAAACGTGCGCAACGCATTTTAGAAAAAGATCATTACGGTTTAGATAAGGTTAAAAAACGAATTATAGAATATTTGGCGGTGCTTAAATTAAAGCACAATATGAAAGCGCCAATTTTATGTTTGGTTGGCCCTCCGGGAGTTGGTAAAACTTCTTTGGGAAAATCTATCGCGAAAGCTTTGGGGCGTAAATACGTACGGATGGCTTTAGGCGGCATTCGCGATGAAGCCGAAATTCGCGGTCACCGCAAAACTTATATTGGCGCCATGCCGGGTAGAATTATTCAATCAATTAAAAAAGCAGGCGCTTCAAATCCGGTTTTTGTATTGGATGAAATAGACAAGGTTGGAAACGATTTTCGTGGAGATCCTTCATCAGCTTTGCTGGAAGTTTTAGACCCTGAACAAAACAATGCCTTTTACGACCATTACGTGGAAGTTGATTATGATCTTTCAAATGTGATGTTCATCGCGACAGCAAATTCATTAAGCAACATACAACCTGCGTTGTTAGATCGGATGGAGATTATTGAGGTGAATGGTTATACCATTGAAGAGAAAATTGAAATTGCCAAGCAACATTTACTACCAAAACAACGTGAGCAACATGGATTGTCTAATAAAGATATTACCATCAAGCCAAATATTATTGAGAAAGTAATTGAAGAGTATACGCGTGAATCAGGCGTTCGTGGTTTAGAGAAAAAAATCGGCTCATTGGTTCGTGGAATTGCAACCAAAATTGCAATGGAAGAAACGCATAGTCCGGCTATCAGTAAAGAAGATGTTGAATCCATTTTGGGTGCTCCAATTTTTGATAAAGATTTATACGAAGGAAATGATGTTGCCGGGGTTGTAACCGGTTTAGCATGGACACAAGTTGGCGGTGATATTTTATTTATCGAAGCCAGTTTAAGTCCCGGTAAGGGAAAACTTTCTTTAACAGGAAATCTGGGCGATGTAATGAAAGAATCGGCAACCATTGCGATGGCTTATTTACGGGCGCACTCATCAAAATTCGGAATAGATCATCGTTTATTTGATCAGTGGGATGTACACGTTCATGTTCCCGCCGGTGCTACTCCAAAAGACGGACCTTCTGCGGGTGTAACTATGTTAACAGCTTTGACTTCTGCCTTTACGCAAAGACAAGTTAAACCGCATTTAGCCATGACAGGTGAAATTACACTTCGCGGTAAAGTTTTGCCTGTGGGCGGCATTAAAGAGAAAATTCTCGCTGCAAAGCGGGCAAACATAAAAGAGATTATTTTATGTAAATCGAATGAAAAAGATATTTTGGAAATAAAGGAAACTTATATTAAAGATCTGAAGTTTCATTACGTAACTAAAATGAGCGAAGTGATTGAAATTGCTTTGTTCAAAGATAAAGTGAAAGATCATATCGATATCTCCTTTAAAGAACCCATAAAAACGGTTCTTAACTAATTTAAAAGCCCCAAACGGGGCTTTATTTTTTACATCTATTTTTTTATTGTAATCTAATATATACCTTCATATAATAAATTACACACACATGAAAAAAATTTACTTTTTAGTATTAAGTCTTACGTTTCTGTTGATTTCTGATTACGCTTCGGCTCAATTTAAATCCGAATCAGTTTCAGATTTGAACATGAAATTACCTTCCGGCGACGGTTCAAGAGCTCAAAATGTTTTTGTTGAGGTTGGTGGCCAGGGTTTGTTATTCACTGCCAATTACGACACTCGTTTTGGAAACCGAAGAGATGGCTTAGGCGGTCGTGTGGGAATTGGATATATTTCTGCTGATGGCGATAATGCAACTACAATTCCTCTTTCTTTAAATTATCTTTTAGGAAAAGAAAACAAATTTTTTGAAATTGGTTTAGGCGCTACAATTTTAGCAACAAGCGGAAATGATGATTCATTTTTGTTTGATGGCAATGATAGCAATGTTATTGGAACCATGAGCTTCTCTTACAGAGTTCAGCCTGTTGATAAAGGTTTTAGTTTCAGAGCCGGTCTAACACCAATTTTTAACACAAGTTTCTTTTTACCTTATTACGCTGGTTTAAGTTTAGGATATACATTCTAGTCTGACAAAGGCATTTAAAAAACTCCGGTCGTAAATTGGCCGGAGTTTTTTATTTTTAAAGTATACTTGAAAAATGAAATCAAAAATCCTTTACCTTCTATTAATAACACTTCCGGTTTTATGCTTTGGTCAGGATAAGACTTTTAAAAGCGAATTTGGTTTCAGAACAGATAACGACGCATATTTAGGTTATGGTCAGGATCGATATTATACAAACGGTTTGTTCGTCAATTTCCGCCATGCTACAGACCAGAGCAATCTAAAAAAATCTGTCAATAAAATTGTTTGGGAAATAGAAGCCGGACAAAAAATGTACAATCCCATTTCCGGAAGTATTACTGAAATAAACCAAATTGACCGGCCTTTCGCGGCCTATTTATATGGCGGCGGAAACTTATCCTTTTTTTACAATTCAGAAAATTCGATAAAAATAAACTTACAGGCAGGCACCATTGGACCCTCTGCATTAGGGAAAGAGGTGCAAACCATATTGCATGATGTTGTGGGATTCTACCAGATTGAAGGCTGGGAAACACAGGTAAAAGATGAATTAGGTTTTAATGCCCAGGTAGATTTCGATAACTTATTGTATCGATTAAATTCCGGAAACGCCGATTTTTCTTTAAACAGCAACCTAAATATTGGCAACACATTTTCTGGATTGGGTGCCGGAGTTCTGTTCAGAGCCGGGAGTTTAAATCCGTTTTATAATTCGGCCAGTTCTAACAGCCGTGTTTCAAATCACGCGGCCGCGGATTCTAAAAACACAAGAGAATCTTTTTTTTATGCTAAACCTTATTTACAGTTTGTTGCGTACGATGCAACAACCGAAGGTGGTTTGTTTCGCTCTGACAAAGGACCGGTAACTTTTGATGTAAAACCTTTGGTATTCAGTCAGCAGGTGGGTTACATGTATGCAAAAAACAGATTTACGTTCGACTTCTCATTCATTTTCAAATCCAGAGAAATAAAAAGTAGCGCCAAAGCGCATCAATATGGTTCAATTGCCATGTATTATCGTTTCAACGAAAACAAATAATCAGCTTATTCAAAACTACCCTGATTTTTCCGGCTGATCTTTTTCATGGCCTGCATTTGTTTACTCTTCAGGCGTTTTTCAATTGCCGATTTTTTAGGCTTGCTAGATTTCCTCAATTTTGGGATATAAAGTGCTTTCTTAATAAGAACTAGTAACTTTTCTATACACCGATCTTTATTTAATAGCTGACTACGCTCCTCTTCAGAAATCACCTGCAGAATTCCGTTTACATTTATCCGGCTTGCAAGATTCGTACTTATCAATTTTTTCTCTTCGTCAGTCAACAAATCAGATTTCTGAATAAGCCAGTTTAATTCAGCTTTACTCGAAACCTTGTTTACGTTTTGTCCACCTTTACCACCGCTTCTAGAAGTTTTAAAACTGATTTCTTTAAGAAGCATTTCTCTTGTCAAATTCATGGCTAAAAATAACAATTAGATTGAATCGTCTAGTCAGGCTTAAAACATCCTGAAAAGAAGAAAATAATTGATTAAAAATGGATTTTTCCAATTTAAATTTGGTGCAAATCTTACCTTTGTTTCCCGATGAGCAAAAATATTGTTGTAGCTATAGACGGTTATTCTTCATGCGGCAAAAGCACTTTAGCAAAAGCCCTGGCCAAAAAATTGCATTTTATATATATTGATAGCGGGGCAATGTACCGTGCCGTAACGCTATTTTTTCTGAGAAACAATATCGATCTTACAGATAACACAGCAGTTGAGCAGGCACTTCAGGATATTCATCTCGAATTTCACTCCAGAGATTACCAGACTCATATTACCCTTAACGGCGATGAGGTTTCTGAAGAAATTCGGCAAATGCCGGTTTCGGCAATGGTGAGCGAAGTAAGCGCTGTAAAAGCCATCCGTAAAGAAATGGTAAAACAGCAGCAAAGAATGGGACAATCAAAAAACATTGTAATGGATGGCCGCGACATTTGCACCACCGTTTTCCCTTTTGCTGAGGTTAAAATTTTTATGACTGCAGATCCAAAAATCAGAGCAGAAAGGAGATTTAAAGAACTAAAAAATCAGGGTCAAAATATAACTTTAGAAGAGATTTTTGAGAATATTGCTCACCGCGATTTTTTAGATACAACACGTAAAGAAAGTCCGTTAACACGTGCAAAAGACGCAATTGTTTTAGACAATACTACCTTGAACGAAAAAGAACAGCTTGAATTTGCTTTAGAGCGAGTTAAACCTTTTATCAAATAGTTATGACTGATCTGGAACTTGAAAAATTAAAATACCCTATCGGGAATTTTAAAACGCCTGATAATGCATCGGAGAATCGTCAGCAGAATATCGATGTGATCAGTTCATTTTCGGAGAAGTTAATTGCAGAAGTAAAGGATTTAAGCGATGAGCAATTAGATACACCGTACCGTCCGGAAGGCTGGACCGTTCGTCAGGTTATACACCATTTGGC
>JBDTLL010000003.1:0-31114 GCA_039934815.1 Daejeonella sp.
ACCGGCTGCTAATCCTGCCAAAAGTGCAGCTAAAGTTTTTGAGTTATCATTCATGATATTTTGTTTAAATAGGTTTAAATTCTTCTGTCTAATTAATATATTATACAATTTAAATCCGCAAACTGTTTTTAGTTATTCATCTTCCTCTAATTTTATCTTCTCTAAACGCTCTGAAGCTAGTTTACTGGTTTCATAGATTCGGATAGTTAAAATGAAATAGGAAAGTAAAATAGGGCCAAATACCAAACCCATAATTCCAAAAATTGGGATACCAATTAATACTCCGATTACAGTAATAATTGGATGCGTGTCAGAAACTCGTTTGGCAATCATCAGGCGAATAACATTGTCAATATTAGTTATCACGATAAATCCGACCAATAAAATGCCCCATCCTGCCGTTGAATTTCCGTTAGCAAGCTCTATTATGGCCGCCGGAACAAAAACAATTGGTGCGCCCACAACCGGAAGAAAGGATAAAAAGGTGGATATTACTCCCCAAAAAATCGGATCATTTAAACCGAATAAAAAAAAGGTTAAACTTACTAAAGCTCCCTGTACAATTGCAATGAAACCTTGTCCCAAAACATTGGAATAAGTTGTGTTGCGTAATTCGGTTGCAAACTTTAATGCATTTTGTTCCCTGAATGGAGCATATTTCAAAAGTCCTTTCTCAAAAGATTCCATTTGAACAAACATGAAATAAAGTAGGAAATACATTACTACCAATCCCAGAAAAATATTTGCTGCGCCGCCTAAAACTGAAGGGAAAAGCTCGCCTGCAAAATCATTTGCTTTTTGAATTCCTTTATCAACAAGGTCTGGTTGATTGAATCTGGAGCCAACAAAATCGTCTATTTTTGATATAATCACCTTGATTTTCATTGGATCCCGGTTAAACTCCGAAACCTTTTTGATCACCATAAAACTTAAGGTGAGAAACGGAACTACAATAACTATTAACGACGAAACAATGATCGAAACCGCTGCTACCCATTTTTTTAAATTCCAACGCATTATCAGGTGCAGATAAACGGGCCGTAGAATAGTATATAGTACGATTGTACTTAAAATAGAACCCGCAATTGTTCGCAATGAGTATATTACAAAACAACCCAATAAAATTAGAATAGCAAGTACAATGGTGTTGCGTTGCTTGTAACTATAGATTGACATAGAAATACATTAGGAATTTGTGATTGCAGGGTTTAGTTTGATGGTGAGGCAGTTGCTACCATCATGCCAATTTATCAAAATCCTAATGAGAATGAAAAGATTGATTGAGATTAGTAATATTTAGTTATAAAACATTTACTAATGGAAATTTTCAAAAAATTTTATACCACGAACAACCTTATCCGAGGTTAATAGATTTCATCTTATTATACAATGTTTTGCGATCTATGTTAAGAATTTGTGCAGCCTTTGTTTTATTAAATTTAACCTCTTTTAATACTTTGAGAATAGTTTCATATTCTGCTTCCATGGCGGCACTTTTTAAGTGACCTTTTCCAGCAGTTTCAAAAGTATATTCTGGTGAGTTCATCACATTTTCAAAAGCGGTTGTTTTAGAGAATGTGCAAATTTCTAAAGGCAGTGTTTTCAATTGGATCATGTCTCCCTCGCTAAGCAGCACGGCTCTGCGTATCACATTCTTCATTTCACGGATATTTCCGGACCAGTTATAGGTTTTGAAACATTCTATAACCTCATCAGAAAACCCCTTAATATTTCGGTTTAGCTCTTTATTTCCTTTCTCCAGGAAGCTGTATGCAAACAGCATAATGTCATTGTCACGTTCGCGTAAAGGCGGAAGCGAAATGTTAAATTCGTTAAACCGATGATATAAATCTTCTCTGAAACGGCCGTTTTGAATGGCTTCTATCAGGTTTTCGTTAGTTGCCACAATAATGCGGACATCCAGATCAATTTCTTTTGTACTGCCGATGCGTTTAACTTTTCTTTCCTGGACGGTTCTTAAGAGTAAAGCTTGCAGATCGTAGGACAGATTTGCAACTTCATCCAAAAATAAAGTCCCGCCGTTGGCCATTTCAAAATGACCGATTTTTGTAAATAAAGCACCTGTAAAAGATCCTTTTTCATGACCGAAAAATTCACTACCTGCCAGATCTTTTGTTAATGAACCACAGTCCATAGCAATAAAAGGCTGATTTTTTCGGGGGCTTCCCAGGTGAATACTTTTAGCTACAGACTCTTTACCCGTACCGCTTTCGCCCGTTAAAATTACGCTGTAATTTGTTGGAGCCACCAGATTAATTTGCCTTACAAGCTCTTTGGAAACACTGCTTTTCCCAACAATAAAATCATCTCCTGTAACCTTTGTAACCGTTTTTTCTGGTATTTCAACCTCAGGTTCAGAATCTTTTTCTTTCGTTTTTTTCTTATTTATTTTTTGCTGAGAATCAATTGCTTTATGGATAGTTTTTAAAATATCATCGGGATATAAGGGTTTGGTGATATAATCATACGCACCCATTTTTATTAACTCAACCGCTAATTTAATGTCAGAGTAACCTGTAATGATGATTACGCAGGTGTCCGGGTAGTTTTCTTTTATTTTCCGAAGTATTTCACGGCCATCTGTGTCTTCCAGTCGGTAATCACATAAAACAAGAGAGAATTGTTGCTTAGAAAGTTGTTCAAAAGCCGATGTGCCCGAAGTGGCTACTGTAACTTCAAAGCCATTTCTTGTAAGGAAAGCGGATAAAAGAGTACCAATATTTATTTCGTCATCAACAATTAAAATTTTATTCATTCTCACAGGTTGCAAAGTTTTTCATTCACTGTATTATAACGTGTGATAATATCACAGGCGCATAAAGATAAAGCTTAAATTTAATAGAAAAAGTATGTTATTTGATTTTCAGGTATTTAAAAATTAAAAATATTAAATTTTTGTTGTAAAACTTAATTTTATATTACTTAAAATTCGGTTTTCGCTTGCCCAAAAATGCGCTCACACCTTCTTTAAAATCATTGGTGCCAAAACATTTTGAAAATTCTACTATTTCCTCGTCAAAGCCATCCACACCATCGGTTACACTTGCGTTTACAGCTCGTATTGCAGAACCTACCGCTTTCGGAGATCTGCTCATTATTTTTTGTAGCAAAGCTTCTGCTTTTGATATCAACTCTTCAAATGGAACCGTATAATTTACCAAACCAATTCTGTATGCTTCGTCTGCCGAAATCATATCTGCAGTTAAAATCATTTCCAGAGATTTTCCCTTTCCAACAAGTTGTGTTAATCTTTGCGTTCCACCATAGCCGGGTATCAATCCTAAACTTACTTCGGGTAAACCCATTTTTGCATTTTCTGAAGCAACGCGTATGTGACAAGCCAAAGCCAATTCTAATCCACCGCCTAATGCGAAACCATTAATCGCGGCGATTATAGGTTTTACGCTGTTTTGAATGACATCAAAAACCTGTGTCTGACCTTCACGTGCTAAATTTTTACCTTCATCAACAGAATAATTAGAGAACTCAGATATATCCGCTCCCGCAACAAATGCTTTTGCTCCGGCACCGGTAATAATTATTCCACCCACTTCTTCATTGTGAAATGAGTCTGTTAGGGCAGTGTGTAATTCTCCTAATGTTTCTTTATTCAGAGCATTTAATTTGCTTTCGCGATTTATGGTTATGTAAAGAATTCCGTCTTTAATATTAAGCAGCAGGTTTTGATAGGTCATATTACACAAATTTAAAAAAGTAGAATTGTAACTGAAATTGCGATTAAATTTAAAAATCCCGATTTTCTTTTACCCAGTCGCTGATATAATTTACAATTTCTGTTGTATGAGTTCCGGGAGCGAAAAGTTTACCCACTCCCATATTATTAAGGGTGCTCATATCTTCATCGGGTATTATTCCTCCGCCAGTAAGTAATACATCGTTTAAACCCTTAGCTTCCATAAACTGAATGATTTTTGGAAAGACCGTCATGTGTGCACCTGATAATATCGATACACCAATAGCATCAACATCTTCCTGAAGCGCCGTATTTACTACCATTTCCGGTGTTTGACGCAATCCGGTGTAAATAACTTCCATGCCGGCATCCCGTAAGGAAGTAGCAATAATTTTTGCTCCGCGATCATGTCCGTCAAGTCCAACCTTGGCTACAAGCACACGAATAGGGCGTTTAAAGTCTAAACTCATAAGCTGTAAAAGTAATAAGAAAAATGGATTTGGCCTTTCGAGCCAGATTCTTATTGAATTGAAAATCTGCGTGACTAAATTTATTACTTTTGCAAACTGCTTTTTATTGCAGAAAGAATTATGAGCGAAGAGAGATCATTAAACTTTATTGAAGAGATAATTGAGGATGACATAAAAACGGGGAAAAACGACGGGCGTGTTCTGACTCGTTTTCCGCCCGAACCCAATGGATATTTACATATCGGACACGCAAAATCAATATGTTTAAATTTTGGTTTAGCGCAGAAGTTTAACGGCTTAACTAATCTTCGATTTGACGATACGAATCCGCATACAGAAGATACAGAATATGTAGATAGTATTCGTCAGGATATTAAATGGCTTGGATTTGAATGGAATGAGGAGTTATATTCTTCTGATTATTTTCCGCAATTATATGAGTTTGCCAAAAGCTTAATAAAACAAGGATTGGCTTACGTGGACGACAGTTCTGCCGAGGAGATTGCCAAAGCAAAAGGAACACCCACAACTCCGGGTACGCCAACAATATACAGAAACCGGAGCGCTGAAGAAAATCTTCAATTATTTGAAGGGATGAAAGAAGGAAAATTTCCGGACGGCTCTAAAGTTTTACGAGCAAAAATAGATCTGGAATCTTCAAATATGCATATGCGTGATCCGATAATTTATCGAATTAAGCATGCACATCATCACCGTACGGGCAATGAATGGTGTATTTACCCCATGTATGATT
The DNA here is from genome assembly GCA_039934815.1 of Daejeonella sp. Taxonomy (GTDB): domain Bacteria; phylum Bacteroidota; class Bacteroidia; order Sphingobacteriales; family Sphingobacteriaceae; genus Daejeonella. The sequence goes on from JBDTLL010000003.1 coordinate 4,940, forward strand.
TTGCACACGGACAAAGCGATTCCATTGAAAATATAACACATTCTGTTTGTACGCTGGAGTTTATTCCTCACAGGCCGCTGTATAATTGGTTTATTGAAAAATTAGAAATTTTTCCGTCCAGACAATATGAATTTGCCCGCTTAAATCTCAACTACACAGTAATGAGTAAGCGCAAATTGCTTCAATTGGTTAAAGAGAATCATGTAAGTGGTTGGGATGATCCGCGGATGCCCACAATAAGCGGCTTGCGCCGAAGAGGTTTTACACCGTATTCTATTCGCAATTTTTGCGAGCGAATAGGTGTTGCTAAACGCGAAAATATAATTGATTTTAGTTTGCTTGAATTTTGCCTTCGCGAAGATTTGAACAAAACAGCGTGGCGCAGAATGGCTGTTTTAGATCCGATAAAATTAGTTATAACGAATTATCCTGAAGGAAAAACCGAGGTTTTACACGGCGAAAATAATCCTGAAGCGGAAGGTGGAGATGGAAGTCGCGAGATTCCTTTTACTTCTGAATTGTGGATTGAGCGGGAAGATTTTATGGAAACGCCTCCAAAAAAATTCTTCAGGCTTGGTGTTGGTTTGAGTGTGCGTTTAAAACACGCGTACATTGTAACCTGTACCGATTTTAAGAAAGATGAACAAGGGAATATTACAGAAGTACATTGCACCTATAATTCAGATTCGAAAAGTGGTAGCGATACAAGTGGAATTAGTGTAAAAGGAACTATTCATTGGGTTTCTGTTGAAAATGCAAAATCTGCTGAGATAAGATTATATGACCGCTTATTTAAGGTAGAAAACCCGGCCTCAGAAGAAGGAGATTTTAAAGAATATATCAATCCGGAAAGTTTAAAGATTTTGCCAAATGCTTTTATCGAGCCTGATTTGCTTAACGCTGTGCCGGGAAAAGCGTATCAATTCATCAGAAAAGGTTATTTTACATTGGATACCGAATCCAATAAAGAACACTTAGTATTCAACCGAACCGTTACTTTAAAGGATGCGTGGGCAAAAGAGTCCAAAAAAAATTAAATTAGAAATGAAAAGCATGTGAAAACATGCTTTTCTGGTTTATAGATATTTCTGATACAGATTAAATAAAACCTGTTTATCATATTCATTAAGCATCGGACTCAAATCATTTTGAACAAAATGAAGTTTAAAGGACTTGATGGCATAATCCAGATTTTTAACATCATATCCAATAATTCTTAAAGCTTCCTTTGGATTAAAATTCTCGGGAACTGAATCCAAAATAGCATCCGGCCACAGCCCAAAACCCTTTTCAGATAATTCTTTCCATGGGAAATTTGCGTTTGGATCTACTTTTCTGCCTGGAGCAATATCAGAATGACCAATAAAATTAGGAGTGGGTATATTGTAGTTTTCCTTTAAGCTTGCTAAAACCTTAATGAGGCTGTTTATTTGAATTTCAGTAAAAGCCTCGTATCCATTATTGTCTAGTTCAATACCAATTGAAGATGAGTTAATATCTGTTGCATTTCCCCATTTGCTAACTCCTCCATGCCAGGCCCGAAAATAATCATTTAACATGTGGTAGATTTTACCATCTTTTCCAATTACATAATGAGCGCTAACCTGCGTTTTAGGCATTGTAAAAGTTTTCAGCGTTTGTTCTGTTGAGTTTTGAGCTGTATGATGGATAATTACATAATTGGGTTTTCTGAGACCAAAATTTGTTGTGCCTGCCCAATCTTTACCATTATCATCTATGGGGATTTGCCTTAAATTTTTCGCTAAGATTTTAGCCTGACTTTTATACTGTCGATTTGTTGCTGCGTATGGACTAGATGCACACGATGTTAGGAGGCTACTTATAATAGCGGCAAACAGGACAAGAGAATTATTTAACTTCATTTATTTTTTTGTTTGGCTAAAACTAATAAATAGGTAAAGGCTTAGCATTAAAAATGTAAATTATGTGCTAGCTAACCTTGTAACAATTCCATTATTCAGATTAAATGTCTAAACATTTAATCTAAATTTACAGCCTTTACATATCCAATTTTCTTATCGATAGTAATTATTAGACGCTCTCAAAATTCGTTTATTTAATGTTTATCAGTTTTCAGGGAATTTAGTTTTATGGAGAAAAGTTTACCAGGTTCATCAAGTCGGTTGCATTATCTTGACTGGCTAAGAGTTATAGCTTTTACAATATTAATTATAAGTAATAGTGCCCGGGTTTTTGGTACAGACCATTGGTGGATTCAGAATTCAAAAAATTCAATATTAATTGATCATATTTTAATATTTGTGGGGCAATGGAGAATGCCTTTGTTGTTCCTGATATCGGGTTCTACTATAGCGATTGTTTTGAAAAGAAAAAGTCTGGATCGTTTTTTAGAAGACAGGGTTATTCGGATTTTGATTCCATTATTTGCAGGTATGTTATTGGTAATTCCGCTCCAGATTTATTTTATCTGGCTCAGCGAGGGCTATAATTATAGTTTTATCCAATTTTACTCTGGAATATTAGAACTAAAATGGTTTCCAAACGGAAATCTCCATTGGCTTCATTTATGGTATCTGGCATTTATTTTTATTTATACGTTAGCTTTAATTCCATTTTTATCACTAATCAGATCGGGCGATTCACAAAAATTCCTCTCTTATGTAAGTAAAGGATTAGAACATCCTGTATTGTTTTTCATGGTTGTAATTATTTTCCAGATTCCCTTTTATATTTTAGAAACCCTTATGCCGGGAAGTAATTTAACTCAGCTTGCATTTAATTTTTCATTTTTTGCCTTTGGAGTTTTCTTTTTAACCCGACGTAATTTAATTTTTACCATCCAGAAAAATAGAACTTATAATTTTTATGTCGGCACTGCTTTTAGCATATTTTTATATCTTTTTTTCTGGTCAGAAAGAGGAAATGGATCTTCAATTTTAAATTCCGGACTATCTGGCGAAATTGAAATTAAAGTCAGGTTAATACTTTCCACAATTAACCGTTGGTTATGGCTTTTAACCATCTTGGGGTATGCTAGTAAATATTTAAATTTTAGTCACAAAGCACTAAATTACGCGAATAGTGCAGTCTACCCTTTTTACATTCTAAACCAAACAGTTATTGTTGTTCTGGCATATTACGTTGTAAATCTGGATATCTCAGTCTTTTTTAAATTCCTGATCATTCTATCGGCCACGTTTATTTCAATAGGTATTCTTTATGAATACGTTATTAAGAAAACATTTTTAACAAGATTAGTTTTCGGAATGAAAACCAGTCTTGAAATAATTAATCCGCTTTTACGATCTTCCAAGTTCATCAGAGATTACAGCTTTAAACTATTGTATACCAAAAAATAAGACTAACGAAATTGATTAATAAAAATTAGAGTGTTTTAAATTTAACATTTTTCAATAGGGTATTAATTGATATTTCTTGCAGGTTGTTTACATTTATTATTCGTAAATTAATATTTTATTAGCCCAATTTCATTTAAAAGATACTTCATATTCCGAATAGAGTTTTCCTGTCTGATAATTACTTTTTAAAGGTTGGCTCATGCAAAAGTCATCAACATTATCTTGGATAATAGTTTCATTTGTGGGCTTTATTCTATTTTTAGCCTTTTTTTATATTCTAATAAATTCCAGTAGTAAAATAACTATCAGTACTCCGGTATACTTTTTTTTGGTAGTTATTATAGCACTTATTTCTACGGCTTTTTTATCCGGCGCAATGAAATCGGTTGCCCGATATAATGCAACTACTAAATCAAGAACTCTTTATTTATCGGGACCTGCAGTTATTTTTTTTATCATTATTTATTTGGGATATAGATACCGCCCGGAAACAGTTAAATCTAATTCACCTCTCAGTTTGTCGGTATTATTTAAGGGACCTGAAGGTTCGCAGGACTTAATTATTGACGGGCAGGTGAACGTTAGGGTTGCAGAATTCAGCGGCAGTAAAAAAATTGATAGTGAAAGTTCTGCTCTTTTTACCGGAATCAATCCCGAATATAAGGGGCATAAAATTGATCTTTCTGCTAAAGTTCCTGGATATAATTTAGTAAATAATAAGGATTTCTCGTTAAGTGATTCCGGAAGTTTTACAAACCTGACCATCATCCTGGAAAAAAAATTAGATTCGATTTCGGTTAGTGGCAACGTTATTAAATTGCCTGAACGAACTGGTGTTTCGGGAGCATTAATTCACTTTCAAGGCGTTTCTAAAACCTATATCACGGATAGTATTGGCAACTTTTCTGCTGTTTTACCATTCAAATCCGGCGATGAAACACGTGTCATAGTGAGTAAAGGCAACCGTCAAGTTTATAACAGTTTAAGAACCATAAGCGAAAAAGATTTTTTAAGTATACCGGCTAACTGATATTACAATGGTTAAATATTATTTGCTGCTGCTTTTTAGTTTTCTGACCACTGCAAGTATAGGTCAGACAACGACTTATAAATTTCGAATCAGGTTTGCAAACTACAGCGCTTTATCGAATACTAAATTCCTGATAAATGGACAGCAGTTAATAACCGACCCCCAGGGAATTATCAGCATAAGTATTCCTAACCAGATTACATTCGCAAATATTGGAAGTGTCAACCCTCAACTGTATAAAATCGATTATCCTCCGGAAGGAAGAGCGTATCTTCCTAAAGATAATTCTGTATTCGCTGATATTTTTGTATCCAAACCCGGTCCGGATATTGGCAAATTGGTAATCAGAGAAATAAGCCGGATGAATGCTAATTCAGATGCCCTGCTGGTTAAAAAACTACAGGAAGAAACGCGACGTGGCTACGACTCCATTGTTCAGCTGCTAAGCAGCAAGAATAATATTGATGAAAAAATGCTGGCTAAAGGCAGAATGGAATTTTACCCCTTAATTTCCAGTGCATTAAATCAATATTTAAATGAGGCTCGTGATGCAAATGATGCTTTTTTTACAATTAATAAATCTTTAGATAATGATGGCGCCTTTAAGCAATTTGCTAATTCAATTTTAAGTTATAACGATATCTACCAACTGTTAAATGGTAACAAAAATGCTTATGAACAGGCTATTAATACCTATTGGAACAGTAAGGAACTGTCATTAAAATTTTCTAATCTGATGGATTTTTCTCTTGAGGAAATACACAAACCCTATTTTTTAGAGATAAATTATAATTTCCTCGACCGGATTTATCAGTACAATGCAGAACAGAATAAGTCCAGAAAAAAAGAGCTTGGCAAAACATTAAGCGCAGACATTTCGCAACATTCAGCATCCCTTTCCCGCCGTTTAAATATTTTGGGAGAGCGTATTGCAAGTTTTAACACACTCCTTAATAACAATGCAACAGTTAGTAATTAATTGATAACAGGGTACATCTATTATTTAATTAAATACAGTTCTCAAATATTAAACAGTTATAAATTAATAAACATGAAAAAGATATTTTTAGTTAAGGCATGCTTGTTATTTCTTTTAATAAGCAGCTGCGGAAAAAATGATGGAGGAATAGCCGACTTATTTATTCCCAATTTTTCAAATCTCTGGGCAAGTTCAAGAGGCACTCAATTTCAATTTATACCCAATGCCAGCAACGTTCCATCTGGAACATTAACCGGTGATGAAGACGGTATTCCTTTTACAGGATCGTTTAATAGTTATAATGTGGAGTTTACCTTTACCAGCGGAGCAGAGAACGGAGTAAAATATAGCGGCAAGATCATTAAAGACTCAGTCCCGGTCAAAATGGAAGTTACAGGTACCAATAATGTTCAGTTAACGCTGGTTAAAAATTAAATCCCTAATGGTGTTTTCTGTTTCGATCAATAGTTAAAACTGGTTTTAAAAAAAAAAGCGCTTTAAATCTCTCCTGAATTTTGTACTATATTTAAAGTTCTAAAAATTCAGGAATAATATGAACAGTCAATTAAAAAATATTCTAATTCTGGGACTTGGTATTGGAGCAGGTAGTTTAAATTCCTGTACAACCAATACAACTCAGCAAACTACTTCCACAGCGGCGGATACAACAGATTCTATGCAGAATTATGTTGCAAAACGGCTTCCTATTTATGAAAAGGTAAAGCTTACTGCCGACATGCAATCGCTCACGGAGAATGAGCGAAAAATGATTCCCTTATTAATTCAGGCGGCTCAAGTAATGGATGAACTCTTCTGGAAGCAAGCTTATCCTCAAAAGGATAGTTTAATGAATGCGGTTAAAGATGAAAAAACTAAAGAATTTATAACTATTAATTATGGTCCATGGGACCGTTTAAATGGAGATAAACCATTTGTAGAAGGTGTTGGTCCGAAACCAGAAGGTGCCGGTTTTTATCCTGTCGGGATGACTAAAGAAGAGTTAGAAAAATCTGATGTAAAAGATAAAAAAGGCCAGTATTCTGTTATCAGAAGAAACGATTCCGGTAAATTGGAGTCAATTCCTTATCATATAGAATACAAGGCTGAGCTTGAAAAGGCTTCAGGATTTTTAAAACAAGCAGCTGAATTAGCAGAAGATCCGGGATTAAAAAAATATTTAAACCTACGTGCCGAAGCTCTTACTACCAGTAATTATACTGCCAGTGATTATGCCTGGATGGATATGAAAAACAATGGCATAGATATCATTATCGGTCCAATAGAAAATTATGAAGACAAGCTTTTTAGTGCCCGTTCTGCTTTTGAATCTTACGTTCTGGTAAAAGACAGAGAATGGAGCAAACGTTTGGCTAAATATGTAACTATGCTTCCTGAGTTGCAAAAAGGACTTCCGGTTGATGCGAAATATAAAGCCGAAAAGCCCGGAACAGATTCAGATTTAAATGCATATGATATTGTTTATTACGCTGGAGATTGCAATGCAGGCTCAAAAACAATTGCCGTTAACCTACCAAATGATGAAGATATTCAGCAAAAAAAGGGAACACGCCGTTCTCAATTGAAAAATGCAATGCGTGCAAAATTTGATAAAATATTAGTTCCCATTTCCAATGAGTTGATTGATAAAGATCAGCAGCAATATGTTAAGTTCGATGCATTCTTTTCAAACGTGATGTTTCACGAAGTGGCGCATGGTTTAGGTATTAAATCTACCGTGAATGGAAAAGGATATGTTCGTGCTGCTTTGGCTGAGCAAAACTCCTGGCTGGAAGAAGGTAAAGCAGATATTTTGGGTTTATATATGGTTACCAGCTTACTTAAAAAGGGAGAACTTACAGGAGACATCAAGGAATATTATACCACATTTATGGCAGGTATTTTAAGATCGGTTCGTTTTGGTGCTGCAAGTGCTCACGGAAAAGCCAATATGCAGGCATTTAATTATTTCAAAGAAAAAGGAGCATTTAAGCGTTCTGATAACGGAACTTATAAAGTTGATTTTGATAAATTTGCTGTCGCGATGAATGATTTAAGTAATGTTATTTTAACGCTTCAGGGCAATGGAGATAAAGCTGCAGTTGAAAAAGTGCAAACTGATTATGCCATTATTCCGGCTCAATTAAAATCAGACCTCGACCGCCTCGCACAGAAAGGCATTCCTGTAGATGTTGTATTTGAGCAAGGTGTTGATGTTTTAGGTGTAAAATAATTTTCAGAGATACCAAAAGCCTTCTCTTATATAAAAGGAGAAGGCTTTTTTGTAAAAAAGAGATTCAAAATTAAATTATTTATTATCCCTTTTTCTCATTGTTTTTGAGAGCTCTTTTTTTACGAAGCACGGCGAAACTCATGGGACTTTTATCCGGAAGATCATCACCTAAAAGGACACCCCATTGTTTAAACATTTCTGTTCTGTCAAATATTATTTTCAAAACAGCAATTATCGGTAGTGCTAAAAACATTCCCGAAATTCCGGCCAGTGAACCGGCAACAAAAACTCCAATGATAGCACTTAAAGCATTTATTTTAACCTGAGAGCCCACTATTCGGGGCATCAGAATATTATTATCTAAAAACTGAACAAGTGCAATTGTTCCTAAAACCGTTATTATGGGCCAAAGTTCTTGAGACGATGATAACGTAAGCATTACACCAATCAGATTTCCAAATAAGGCTCCGATGTATGGAATAAGATTTAAAAGAGCAAAAATAACTCCTATCAATAAAGCGTGCTTTATGCCTATAAGCATTAAAATCCCGCCAAGGAGAACTGTGATATAAGTTATTTGAATTAATAAACCAATCAGATAATGTTTGATCATGGTTTCGGTTTCCCGTAAACTCTCTTCAACTTCTTTATGCGTTTCGGGCTCAAACCACATAAAAATAAATCTAAGTAACAGATTTTTATAGAAGAGCATTAAATAAATATAAATGGGAAGCAAACCAAAGAATATAAAAATACCCGTTAACGAACCCAGCGCACCTGATAATAAAGCGCCGGTCGAACTAAGTAGCTTATTACTTTGCTGGTTCAAAAGCTTAACTTGTTCTGCAGTGGAATAGTCAAATTTACTATTGATCCAACTGCTTAGAGAAGTTAAGTGCGAACTTATATTCGATTTAATTTGAGGGAAATCATGAACTAATATGCTTATTTGGGAGGAAAAAAACCAAACCAGCCCGGCAACAATTAGTAGTAAAAATAAAATAGGTATTAGAATAGAAAGAGATTCAGGGAAATTTTTGCGTTTAAAGAATCTATATACCGGCAACAGCATTATGCTGATAAAAAAAGCAAGTAAAATTGGCATGATGATATTGCTGCCAATTACAATTAATGCTCCCGCTAAAAACAAGCCTAATAATTCTATAGATCGTTTAACCGTAATAGGTAATTCTTTCATCCACTTAATTTGCTAATATTTTATTAAGTATAAAACAGATAATGTGTTTTAAATTTTAATTAAAACCTCAGATTTAATTTTTCTGATGAATATTCAATTCTTCAATTTGTTTAAAATATTTTGAAGGAAGAATCACAAATCTCATGAATTTATCAAGAGACAAAAATTTACTGAATTTATATACTGATAGTATGAATTTAAGCCAGGAATGATTACCGTAATTCAGTTTGTATTTTACCTTTTGTGGGAGCACCAGAATTTGGGATTCGAGTAGAATTTTGTAACGAATAAAGCCCAAATGTTTTTTATACTGCTTAAACAGATCAATCGTAAATTCGCTTTTTTGAAGATCATTTTCCAGATGAGATTCTCTCATTTCAATCCAGTCCTTGAAGTTTTGCGGTAGGCCAATTAAATTCATACCCTGACCAACTTTTAAAAATACTTCAAAAACCTCTTGTTTTTCGCTGTAAGTTAATTTTCTGGCCAGCAATTCAAAGGATCTGATTGAATAATCGATTAACATAAAAAGTACATCGCGATAAGCCCAATCTGGAATTTTAAAGCCTCTGTTTTGCTCTAGAGTTTGATGTATTGCAGTAATTTTTTCAATTGCGGCAACTGCTTCTTTTTTATTGGAAAATACAATTAAGCGGGCGTATTCTACCGTTGAAAATAATCTGCCGATTGGATCTGAAGGCAACTTACCCGTGTAATAGAGCCAATCTACAGCTTTGTTCAATGCAAATTCTGCGGAAGCTCCAGCAAAAATGAAGAGAATTACATCTGCATTTCCCCAAATTTCTCGTACAACTGAATCTTTTCTAACAAAGAGTTCCATGATGTTTAACGTACGAAAATTTGTTTGTTACTTACAGATGAATTTTAATTGTTTAAAAGTTTAACACAGCAAGGTATTTCTATAATTTTGCCTTTAAATTTAAATGAATGTCTGAATACAAACTTTATATGATTCTGATTGGCTGTACACCCGATGGACGCAATACAGAACAACACGATATGTTTTTTACTATCGCAAAAAACATGAAGGACTTGCTTCCACAAATTGAGGCTTTCTGGCCGGAAGCAAAAGGCGAAATGCATGTAGATGCCTGGCGTGAAGTAAACAGAGTTGGTAATTATAAAGTGAATGTAATCCCGAGAACAGAATCCTCTGCAGATACAAATGTGAATTTATTTTTTATCAACCTGGGTGGATACAAGAAAGACGAATTTGATGAATTTCATTATAAAATAATTGTGGCTGCAGAAAATAAAGCCGACGCAATTAAACAGGCCAAAGAGACTGCTTTTTATAAGCATGTTACTTTTGAAGGTGCTAAATCTCACATTGACGATAAATTTGGAGTTGATGTTGATAATATCCACCAGATAGGAGATATTTTGCCAAAATCTATTAAATCTGAATTCAGCATATCTTTAGAAACAACAATTGAAAAAATAGATGATGAGATCCACCTGGGTTATTTTAAATTAAGTAGTTTCAGATAATTCATCATGCAAATTATTTAATTCTATAAATGTAAATGAAATGTTTTTCGATTACCGGTCAGTTCATTTTTGTATTGGCAGGATATATGCGATAACACTTTAAATAACTCTATTAATTATGAAAAGATTAGTTTATTCAATAGCTGTATTATTTGCAGCAATGACTGTGATAACAGCATGTTCAAGTACAAAAATGGCTGCAACGGATTCATTCAGCCGCGGAAAAATTTCTGGTAATTGGATGCTTAATAGTATTACATATGACGGAATTGTAGAAAATGCAGTACAAACTGTGTTTGATCAGGGTCCCGCTTCTGATTTTCAGGGTAGCACATGGAGATTAACCAATAGTGGTAAGGGAACGTATTCGTTATCAAACGGTGCAGTTCAACCAATTTTTTGGTCTTACAATGAAAACGGTGGAACACCAACTTTCCAGTTCAAAAAATTAAACGATGGTGATAAGGCCAAAAATGTAGATGTAGGTTATAAATTAGTTGTAGCGTCTGCAGACGGTGCTAATTTGACTTTAAAAGCCCCAATTAACTATGATGGCAAAACTGGCTACGTAGTTTATAGCTTTGCGAAACAATAAAATTTAGTCAAATTTTATTTTAGCAAAAGAGCCCGGAATTTTCCGGGCTCTTTTGGTTTTAATTCGCTTCAAAAACTAAAACAATAAGTTGCTGCTAATTTCTTTGTTCACGGTAATATATCCCGGATACTGCACCAGTTTGTTACCCACTTCTAACATTGGTTTGATCTTTAAAGTAACTATTCCTTTTTTCTCCGGCCCGCCCACGGCTTTGCTGCCCTTTACGAAATCAACCAAATCTTTCATTGTTTTACCGTTAGATAGTATCTGATAAATATTGCCCTTTACATTTACAGGAACCTGTGTGGTTCCTCCGGGCTCAACTGTTACTTTCTGGTCTACCGTTCCATTTGCCAGCTCCTGATCTTTTAAAAGCACAATATATTCAAACTGATTTATCGAAGCGGTGCTATTGCCCGGATTCTTTATCTGTAAATTAATTTTTGCCTTAAACGGGATGTCCTGGCGCATGTAAGCTATGGCTAGTTCAGGCATATTATTAATATCAATACTTCGGTTGGCGAGTATTTTGTTTACATCTTTTCCTGCTACAAAAACACTATCTGCAGAAACGAGTTCATAAGTGCAATTTTGTAAGGCACTAACCTGATTTGCCTGATTGTTAATGTTACATGACGACAGAATAACTGCGGCACAAATTAGTGAGAGAAATTTATTCATAAATACCTAAACGTGATTTTTTTGGCGATGTTTCCTTAAGGTTTAAAGATTACCATGGAATGTTTATCGCAACAAACGTGCAAAAAAAAGCCTGCATTTTATACAGGCTTAAATTAAATATTAGTGTAACTGAATTCGTTCGGGTTCTGACTTTTTATCTATCAGCTTTGCAACCGCTGCTGCAATTAATCCGCCAACTAAATAGTAGCCAACTGTCATAATTTGGGTTTTTTGAGTTTTATTGGTGGGTTCAGATTTTAAGCCCAATTGCTTTGGCGCAATTACAGAACCAAATCCTCCCGTGATACCTAAAATTAATCCTTTTGATAATGCTTTCTTAACGCCGCCTTTGCCGCCTGCCATACTAAAAAACATGGCGTTGCTCAACAAATCTCCAACAAGCGAATATTTATACAAGTCTTTCTTATTCGGCACCTTTTGATCGGTTTTTTCTAAACCTGTAGCCAACGCATCCATCGCCAAATGGTCCATTCTTGGAGCATCAGGGTCGTATTGTTTTATTATTTCATGAAGCAGCGTTACCGCAATTGCACCTGCTAAACCACCTGCTAATGAGGATAAAACTTTCATAAGTAATTTCTATTTTAAATTTAATCGATTCGCCTGCTTTTACAATACAAGCTCTTTTCAGTTGATAATAGAAATTATCTCCTATTTGTTTGAATCAAGTTAGAAGAAAAATACTTGTTAATTTTTAATGCTTATAATGTTTTCGGGGAAAATCAACGTAAATCTGGTGCAAACGCCGGGGTCAGAAAAAGCCGATATTTGGATTTGATGATAATCTGCAATACTTTTTACAATTGATAAACCAAGGCCGTAACCCGTAGTTTCGCCACCGCCAACTTTCCGGAAACGATTAAATATAGCGGCAATATCTTCTTCGGCTATCCCAATTCCGGTATCTTCAATAGTTAACTGGTAAGGATTTCCTCTGGACTCCCGAATAATTATTTTGCCGTTATCCTTATTATACTTTATCGCATTATTTACAAGATTGTAAATGAGCTGGAAAATCAAATCCTTATTTATATTTTGCCAATTCGTTGAAGCATCAACTTCAATATCAAATTGAATATTTCGCTCTTCCATCCGGTGTGAAATTTCTTCCTCAACGGAATTAAGAAGCTCTTTTACATTGTAAGTTTCTAAACGTGCAAATTGTGCATTTTCAATTCTTGAAATCAGTAAAAGCGAGCGAACAATTTTCTTCAATCGGTTTAAAGTTCGTTGCATGTCAACAAGTCTTTCCTGCAACAATTCATCCAGCTGAGAATCATCCATTAAATTCTCAATTTTATTTTGCAAAATGCTTATTGGAGTCATTAATTCATGCGACGCATTCGCGGTGAATTCCCTTTCTTTTTCAAATGCATCATGAATTTGTTCCATCAATGCTATTAATGAGTTATCAAGATATTTAAAGTCGGAAGTTGAAGTTTTAACCGGCGGAATATTGTCGCGAAAAGGAAATTTTCTGTTTAATAATTTGCTTTTAATTATTTTTCCTAAAGGCTGTAAAAGAAATCGGGTAAATACCAGATCGGTAATTAATGTTAAAATAATCAGCGCAATTAAAACGTATGATGCAATGCGTTGAAGCGGTTTATTGTATTGACTAATTGTTGCTGTACTTTTTCCAATTTCAAGTAAATATTCCTGATTATTAGTTTTAAAAGAATGCATTAACAATCTATAATTTAATGTATCAGCTTCAATTATGCGCTGTGAATTTTCTATGGTATCGATTTTAAAATCTTCATCTATTGCCTCAAGGGCGATGTATTCTTCTTTTAATAACGTGTAACTTCCGTATGAATCGCTACCCTGCAAATAATAGTCTATTCCGTTTTTTTCAATTACGTCTAGCACTTTTTGCTTTTGCTGAACCAGATAATTGTTTGTGTATTCGGAGGCGATTTGCTCCACCAGAAAAGGTAAACTCAAAACAAATAATAATACAATTATTAGTTTTGAGAATGTTATGAAAAGCGTGAGTTTGGTTAATAATTTCACGTTTGTTTTTTAATCTTATACCCAACACCGCGAACCGTTTCCAGCCAATCTACTGCAGCAAACCGTCCTAATTTTTTTCGGATATTTTTAATATGTACATCAATGTAATTTGAGTCGCAATCATCGTCAGAAAAGCTTCCCCAAATATGTTCGCTTAATTGCATTCTGGATAAAACACGATTTTTATGCAATAGCATATAACTTAAAAGATCGAATTCTTTGCGAGTTAATTCTACTTCATTATTTGCATTAGAAACTGTTCTTTTTTGCAAGTCAATTTCAAATTCTCCTATCGGTATACTTTCGTTTTTTATACCAAATTTACGTCTTGCAATTGCCTGCATTCTGGATTGCAATTCTGGCAATGAAAAAGGTTTTGGAAGGTAATCATCGGCACCTAAATCTAGACCTTTTATACGATCTTCAATATTACCCCTTGCTGTTAGAATTACATAAGCTGCATCGGGATTTAATTTCTTCGCTTTCTCTAGTAAAATCAATCCGTCGGTATCGGGCAAACCCAGATCTAAAAGAATGAAATCGTAAAGATTCAGGTCTAGCATCTCTAATGCTTTTTTACCATTATGAGCTAATTCACAAAGATAAAAAGCCTTCTTTAAAAAAGCTTCTACTTCAAATGCCAGTGTTTTTTCGTCTTCAATTATCAGTACTTTCAAAACGCTGTTTTAAAACATGTAATAAAAACTCAAGTTAAAAATAGATACCGGTTTATTGCTTGCTTCTGCCACATTTTTATTGGCCAAACTCGCCTGGTAACTAGCTTCAATAGAATAACTGGATCGATTATATGCGAGCGGTAACGAAAAAGTATAAGCTAAAACATCGAAACTTGTTGATTCTACTGTTGTGGTTGTTGGCTCAGGCTCCTGGCCCGGAAATAATGGATCCAATAACTTTTTCCTTCTTTTTTGTTCTGTAGTATACGTTTCGTAGAAGTGTTGCGTACCGGCCGAAACGGTTATACCCGGTTCAATGGATATAAAATCTTTTTCTTTATTAATACTTGCAATGCTTATCAATTTTGAATTTGTAAAGGAAAGAAAAGCATCGCTTTGCGTACCAAAAGCGTAATCAGCACTTAAATTACTTTTAAATAAATGATCAAATGTCAAATCTGCATTCAGATTATTTTCATTTGCAGTTTGTAAAAGAGGTGAATTTGCCTGAAAGAAAGATCTGGAATAACTCATACTTCCATCCAGGTTTTTAGCCAGATTAAAGCCATATCCGGCAGATAGATCTACGGACGCAATGCCATCGGAACTGTTGAGCAATTTCAAAGCACTTGCGGAAATGTAGAAACCGCTTTTAAGTTTATAGGCTCCATAGGATAAAACATAAGGCAATTTTTCTGCAGTTGTTTGGCCGTAATAGTTTACGGTGTTTCCATAAATAGCAGCCAATGTTAAAGATGCTTTGGCCGTTGAATCTTGTTGGGCAAACGCGGACGTAGCAAGTCCGCAACATATAAGTAGTGTTGAATATATTTGTTTCATACCGGTTATAATGAAATTTGTTTATAGAGTTTTACGAATTAAACCTATTGGACGTTTAATAATTGGTTTAATTTTTACAGGAGTTTTAATTTTAATTTTTGCACCCACTGCAATTGGTTTAACCTGCCGACGCGATTTTGGAACTTGTTTTATTTCCGGTTTCTTAATATCGTCTTTCTTATCGTCTTTTTTATTTTCAACATCCTTTGGCTTTTTCTGGGTAGAATCTGCAGGAGCAAAACTGCTTAAAGAAGCATATTTTTTTAGTTCAATTTTGGAATTTT
Source organism: Daejeonella sp. (assembly GCA_039934815.1). Classification (GTDB taxonomy): domain Bacteria; phylum Bacteroidota; class Bacteroidia; order Sphingobacteriales; family Sphingobacteriaceae; genus Daejeonella. The sequence goes on from JBDTLL010000003.1 coordinate 20,344, forward strand.
TCGCAGATGCCAGAAAAGGCAAAAGTAAACTCCAAAAGGAAATAAATAAGATGCGGAAAAGTTTATTGTTATTCATTATCAATGCAAAAGTAAAGAAAGTTCGCCTCCTTGCAGAGGCAAACTTCTAAAAAAAAACTATATATATGGAAGCCGTTTATAGATTACCAAGTCCAAGGCCGGCGGAACCGTGAACTTTTGCGCCAACTTTAGGGCGACTTATCTTAACATCTGCACCAGCTTTTGCGCCAGTTTTAACTTTTACAGGACGATTTGCTTTTTCAGCCTTTCTGCTAGCTTTAGCGCTGGCTTTTGCTTCCGCAGAAATTACTTTTCCTTCTTTATCTTTACGTTCTGCTTTCAGCTCGTCTTTTTCAATTTTAGCTTGCTCTTTCACTTCATTTGCGTTCTCTTTACGAAGTTCAATTTCAGATTTTACTTCTGCAGCATGCTCTTCTTTGCGCATTTCAGCATCAGATTTTACTCCATTTACAAATTCTTTTTGATCTTGTTTTCTGGCGTCACGCTCTGCTTTCGCATCAGCTTTTAATTGCTGGCGTTCTTCTGCTGTTTTATTTTTTCTGTGTAATGATGCCTGAGATTTTGATGATGCTGTTGCGCTTACATCAGCGCCTTTAGTTTGTGCTTCTGTTTGAGTTTTAGCTTTAGAACTTACTGTTGTTCCGTGTTCGTTTTTTTCGGTTGTCTGTGAAAATGCTGAGGCTGTAAATAATAAAGCGGCAGCGGCTAATAATGTAGTCTTCATAATTTTGTGTTTTAGTTTCGGTTTCTTTAATTGTTATTTACTGATACAAATTTGTTGGGTAAAGATGAAGACAAGATGAATTTTTGAAATTATTTTAAAATAAAATTAAATTACTTGTATGGCGTTCCGTTTTTTATTTAATACAGCCTAATAACACGCTATACACTCGAATTGTAATTGCCTTTTAATTTCGTTATCTTGAAAGAGAAATGGTTTGCAATTATGAAAAACCTTCTTTTATTTTTATTTCTGATCCTGTTCTTCACAATTAATTCATATTCTCAATCTATTGTGAGTATGAAAATTAATGGGACAATAAACCCTTTAACATCTTCATTTATTCATGATGGTATACAAAAAGCTGTTGATGAAAAAGCAGAATGTGTGATTATTCATTTAAATACTCCCGGTGGATTATTAACATCAACACGCATAATTGTAAGCGATATTTTAAGTTCGGAGGTACCGGTAGTAGTTTATGTTTCTCCGGAAGGTGCACATGCCGGATCTGCGGGAGTTTTCATCACGTTAGCAGCCAATATTGCGGCAATGTCTCCGGGAACAAATATTGGTGCTGCACATCCGGTTAGTTTGCAGGGAACAACAGACTCTGTAATGAACACCAAATCTACAAATGATGCGGCCGCGTTTATCAGAAGTATAGCTCAAAAGCGCAATCGTAACTTAGAATGGGCAGAAAACGCTGTACGCAATAGCACTTCTATTACCGCTGATGAAGCTTTAGAGAAAAATGTTATTGATATCATAGCAAGTTCTGAAGCAGAACTAATAAGCAAGATAAACGGCAGGTCGGTTTCGTTAAACTCAGGAAATAAAATTCTCAATACAGTTAATGCAAAGGTTGTAAATTATGAAATGACCGGTTCAGAAAAAGTGCTGAACATGCTTAGCGATCCCAATATTGCTTACATATTAATGCTTATTGGGATTTACGGAATTATTTTCGAGCTTTTAAATCCGGGCGCAATTTTTCCAGGCGTCGTTGGTGTAATCAGTCTCATCCTTGCATTTTATTCTTTACATACGCTTCCGGTAAATTATGCCGGTTTGTTGCTTATTGTATTTTCATTGGTTTTATTTATTCTGGAAATTAAAATCATTAGTCATGGTTTACTTTCGCTTGGCGGAATAATTTCTATGGTTCTGGGTTCTCTTATGCTATTTAAAACTAATTCTTCCCTTGAATTTTTCCGGATTTCTACAAGCGTAATAGTTATATGCACCGTATTGACCACTTTATTTTTTCTGTTCGTCATCACGTTAGGGTTGAAAGCACAACGAAAAAAACCAATTACAGGCGAGGAAGGAATTATTGGTGAAACGGGAGAGTGTTTAAGTATTCTGGATCCAAATGGAAATGTTAGGATACATGGCGAAATTTGGAAAGCAGAGTCGCTGACAGGGAATATTAAAAAAGGCGAAAAAATTAAAGTCGTTGCTATCCGCGATTTGAAATTATTTGTGGACAGATTTAACGGCCCGTCCTTAACCTGAAAAATTATATATTGATATCGTTTAACTTTAAAAAATACAACTATGGATCAAATCCCTTTAACCTTTATTATTCTAGCTTTTTTTGCGATACTTTTTTTGTCGAGCGCAATTAAGATTCTCCGTGAATACGAGCGTGGAGTAATTTTTAGATTAGGACGAGTTTTAGGCGGAGGCGCTAAAGGTCCGGGAATAATTTTGCTGATCCCTTTTATCGATAAAATGATAAAAGTTAGTTTAAGAACCGTTGTAATGGATGTGCCACCGCAGGATGTTATTACAAGTGATAACGTTTCTATAAAGGTAAATGCAGTTATTTATTTCAGGGTTATTCATCCCGAAAAGGCAATTATAGAAGTGGAGAATTACCTTATGGCTACTTCTCAATTTTCGCAAACCACATTAAGAAGTGTTTTAGGGCAGTCTGAACTGGATGACCTGCTATCGCAGCGTGAAAAAATTAACCTACGGTTGCAGCAAATAATTGATACCAATACAGAACCCTGGGGAATAAAAGTTTCTACAGTGGAGGTTAAACAAATTGATTTACCGCAAGAAATGCAACGGGCTATGGCCAAACAGGCAGAAGCAGAACGCGAACGAAGATCGAAGGTTATTTCTGCCGAAGGTGAATTTCAGGCTTCGCAACGATTGGCTGACGCCGCTAAAATATTAGACGAGCAGCCAAGTGCGCTTACATTAAGGTATTTGCAAACATTAAGAGAAATAGCTACAGAGAACAATTCTACAACTATTTTCCCTATTCCTGTTGACCTTTTAACGCCATTCATGCAGAGTTTGAAAGAAAAGAAATAGCCTGATCTACCATCTGGCCAACCATGACCTTAGTTAAAGGCTTGCATTGAATGCTATTTATTGAAGGATAATTTACAATTCTGGTCAGGTCTGAATCGTTAATGGATGAAGTAATCATAAATATTTCAAATTTCGCTTTGGTGCTTTGCGGAAGTTTTTCAAATTCTTCTACAAAGTCAAATCCATTCATAACCGGCATTTGTATATCCAAAACAATAACTGTTTTATTTTCGCTTACCAGATAAGAGTGATTTTTTAACAGGTCAATTACTTTTGTGGCTTCCATAAAGGTTTGCACGCCGTAATTTCCCGTGCTCTGAATTATTCTTTCGGCAATAAAACAATCTAATTTGCTGTCGTCAATAATTATAAAACTGGGGATTGAATTTTGCATTTTATTTTAATACGTGTTCTACTTGTTACGTATTTTTACATGAAAGGTTGTGCCTTGATTAAGAGCGGAGTCTACTTTTATCTCTCCGTTTAGTTTTAACAGGGCATCTTTTACATTATACAGACCAAAACCCGAGCCCGGCTCCTGAGAACTTGCCCTAAAGAACATATTGAATATCTCGCCAATATGCTTGCCATCTATTCCAATTCCGTTATCTTTTATTTCAATGCTGGCCACCCCTTTTTCAACTTTTATTATCAGATTAACTTTTTTCTCAACGTTGCTAAATCGCTGATATTTAAACGCGTTAGAAAGGAGGTTATTCAGGATAATTTTCATCGACATATTATCTCCTCTAAAAGCTTCATCCTGGTGAACCTCTGTTGCAAATTCTACATGGTTCATTTTTGCAGTTAGCTGATAGGTAGCTATTTGTTCTTCAACAATATCATTAAAATTAAGTTCCGAAATAACCAGCTCGCCGCGATTAACGTTGTAATAATCATGAATATTTTGAATAAAATTATCCAGATTATGTACAGAATCTTTCATCAGTAAAAGCATAGCTTTTATTTCTTCAAGCTTATCCATATCCTGCGAAACATCTATAGCGCCAAGAACACTTAATAAAGGGCCACGCATATCATGTGTTACGCTGTATGCAAACTTATCCAGTTCAACATATGCTTTTTGCAACTCTTCATTCTTGAGCACCATTAATTTATTGGCGTCATAGAACTTATTTGCCTGATTTACTGCAGTTGTAATATCAGGCTCAGACCATGGTTTTTTTACATAGCGGAAAACATTACCCAGATTTATGGCGTCTATAACCGCATCAATATCTGTAAAACCGGTAATTAAAATTCGGATAGGATCAGGAAAAGTACTTCGGATTTCATCAAAAAATTCCACCCCTGTTTTGCCCGGCATCCGCTGATCGCAAAAAATGACCTGTATATCCGGGTTATTCTCTAAAATGTCTAAAGCCTCAACGGTATTATTTGCAATCAGGACGTTATAAATTAGCCTGAAAGACGCTTTAAACCCCGTCAGATTATTCAGTTCATCATCTATATAGAGAATTTTGATTTTCTTTTTTTTCTCTGCTTGGTTACTCATTTTACAAGTAAGGGTAGTTCTATTATAAATTCAGTTCCGATTCCCGGTGTTGATTTGACAACAATATCTCCGTTATGTTTCTTAATTACATTATATGCTATAGACATACCCAATCCGGTACCTTCACCTACATCTTTTGTTGTGAAAAATGGCTCAAAAATCTTTTTACGTGTGATTTCGTCCATACCGGTTCCATTATCTTTAATGCTAATTAACACTTTGGCGCTGTTATAGTTGCTTGTAATGATAATGTTACCGCCATTATCTTCGCCAAACCTCTTTTTCACGGCAAAAATAGCATTCGTGATAATGTTTAAAAATACCTGATTTAATTTACCCGGATAGCATTCTATCATCGGTAAATCAGCGTAATTTTTTTGCAATGTAATTTTATCAGCAAGCAAATTATTAATGATCACAATGGTTGAATCCAGTCCTTCGTTTAGATTTGCTTTTTTCAAATCATCCTCATCTAATCTGGAGAAAATGCGTAATCCTTTAACTATTTCTGTGGTTCTTTGCGCACCTTCATTAATTCCTTTTAATAGCTGTGCTATTTCTAACTTCAAATAATCAAAATCTATTTCCTCTTTATGATCTTCAATCTGCTGATGTTTTTCTTCGGATGTAAGCTCCTCTGAATAACAAATATTCTCCATCATACTTATCGCTTCAAATAGCTGGTCAACATCCCGCTTTAGCGGATTAATATTAGAAGTTACAAAATTTATGGGATTATTAATTTCATGTGCAATTCCTGCGGTTAACTGACCGAGCGACGCCATCTTTTCTGATTCAACCAAATGCGTTTCGGCATCTTTTAATTCCTGTAAAGTTTTATTTAATTCAGAATTAGATACACTCAACTCAAGCGTTCGTTCTTTCACCTTCGCTTCTAAAAGAATGTTTTGTTCGCGAATCATTTTGGCGTTTACATTGGCAGCTTCAAGAGCTTCGGCCTGCGATTTTTCTTTTTCTTGTTTTAATACATTGATTCGATCTGCCAAGGCAATTGATAACAGGAAAACTTCAATTGCCGAGCCTAACTGCAAACTATGAACAGTTAAAAAAGTATATGGTAATAAACCGTAATCTTTCATTACAAACATGATAACCGAAATCAGAAAGATGGTCCATGCAATGAGAAAGAATTTTGCGGGTTTATAGTTTTGGCGTGAAACGCGATATGCGACAATTAAAATAAGTATGGCGCCAAAGCCGGCGGTTGCATCAACAATATGGTAACTCAGAATGGGGAAACCGGCAAAGATTAATGCAATTGCCAAAATATCACCATATATAACAATGTCTAAAAATGGATTAAATTTAGCTGCGTAAATTTTGGTTCTGAGAAATGATTTGGCAAAGCTAATTGTTGCAATACCAACCAAGGCACCGCAAATTGTCACCATATGATGCATCATCCAGCTGTTGCCGTTCCATAAAAACCGTTGCGAAAATCCCAGTAAAGTAGCCTGTGTAATTCCGACCCAGAAAATGTAATTTACATAAACCAGATAGCTGGTATCTTTTACAGAGAAGTAAATAAAAAGATTGTAAAAAAGCATCACGAACATTATCCCGAAATAGATTCCGGCAAGAATATCGTTGTTGCTGATGGTGCTTAATATACTGGTAGGAGTTTCTATAGAGATTGGCGCAAGAATCTGCTTGTTACTTTTGAGTTTTAAGTAGCAGGTAACCTGCTCGTTTTTAGCTAAGGAAATTTCAAACAGGTAAAACTGGTGGTTAAAATTTCTATTTTCAATTGCTGTGCTCCCGGAAACGACTATACTATCAATTGAATTATCTGCATGAATAGTATAAAGAGAAACATAATCAATTGTTGGATTTGATAAGTTTAATATTGTGGGAACAGCATCCTGGCCCTCGTTTTTAAGAGTAAATCTAAGCCAGTTATTGGCATCTGTTAGTCCCAGATTTGGAACTTCGCTTGTAGAGGTGATGAAATTTAAAGGCTTTGACCTTACGTCCTCTAAATTTAAAGTACCAGAAGCATCCTGATAAACATCAACTTGGCGACCAATATATTCCGATGAAGATTTAGAATTTACAACGATTGAATTTTGCGCTGCGCAATTTAAGACCAGAAAAAGGCATAAAAATTGAACATAAAATACTTTTAAAAATTTCATTGCCTGATAATTCTTTCAATAATTCCGGAGCTCTCCCAATCTTCAATATTGGGTATTTGAAGAAGGTATTGAATTTCCAATTCCTTTTTACGTAAAAGCTCGACAGAAAGTTGGTTCGGATTTTCACGTAAACTGAAAATTCTATCCCGCTCTGAATTTTCTGCTAATGAAAGTGTGTTTACATCGTTTAAAACCAGCGCTGTAGCTATTAAATCTAATTTCGGATAATAAAATGTGCCTTTGTTGCCTACGGTATCTAATAATTCATAACCCACGTCTTGCGCCATTTTAACCGTATATGGAGCGGCAAGGCCAAAGAGCGTTTGTAATCCAATAAATTTACAAATTGCGGTGCAGGCTCTGGTTAAAAAAACGCTGCCAATTCCCATTCCGGCAACTTCCCTGGAGTTCCACAAACCGCAAATTTCGCCTGTGCCGGTTACGGCGTGGTTTTTAATGATTGAGTATATTTTTTCGTCCAGATAACCCGTTGCTTCTTCTATGGGTAATGGTTGTGTTCCGCCCGCAACATTTACACGGGCACCTCCATAAACTTTAGATCGTTCCTCATCTTCAACAATAGTTACAAAAACTGCAGGATTTACCATCCATTCATCTTTTGATGAGGTTAATTTAGTAATGCCTATATTTTCTAAAACTTTGCGATGTCCGAGCATGAATTTTTCACACGCATCATAATCATCAATAGCTCTGAAAGCCCTTATTGTTATCATATAACAGATGAAGTTTTAAGACCGAAGTTTTCTTATAGGACATTGGAGAGTAACTAATCTTTTTAGAAAAACAGCGGAAATTATCCGATTAAACTGGGAGACAAATATAAGTTTGCCGGAACGATAAACACATTTCTAAACCTATTTTTGGCTTATTTTTTCTTTCGGACAGCAGTTAACTAGTTATCCTGGTATTTTAATTCCGTTTTTGCGGGGCAAATAATTTCATCTGTATCCACATAAAACCTTCCGGAAAAGTGTATTTGTTTTAACAAAATTCTTCGTGCAGCATCCGTTGTAATTGCTCCTCCCAATACAACAGATGACGCTAATTGAGGTAAGCTATTGATGGTTTTTCCCAGCTCAGAAATAGATTCTTTTAATCTTGAGGAGATATTTTCTGCGCTTATAATGCGCATAATAAGTTTCATTTTATCCGGCGGAGTCAAACTCGCTACATCTTCTGGTTTTGTTCCTCCAAGTAATCCATGCAATAAAGGTCGATCTGGTTCCAGATCGAAACGCTCAATATCAAGCATTCCTCTGTCGTTGGTATCCATAACAACCGGAACCTTTAATTCGCGGGCTTTCATGCGACTTTCGATTTTCATATCCAGCCCGTCACAAACTTCAACCAATAGATCGAGCTTTCCCTCATCAAGGAAAAATTCATTAATATTCTCACTATTTAAACCTTCAGAAAAAATCCGGATTTTTATAAAAGGATCTATTTCTGAAATTTCCCGGGCAGCAATAATTGTTTTTTTTAATCCTAAATTATGCACTGAGGTTCGCAAACGATTTAAGTTACTCAGCTCGGCAGTATCAAAATCTGCTAAACGTAACTCGCCGCAAGTTCTTTCCATGGCTATGGTTAACGCAATACTCTGCCCTACAGACAAGCCAATAATTCCAATCTTTTTTTCCTTTAATAAATGCTGCTCTTCGCGTGTAATTTTGTTATGGTTTCGATTGGTTCTAACTTCAATAAATTCATCTTCATCTAATAAATGAACTAGTTTTTTACTCCATGAAAAGTAAACCCAAACGCCGTACTCTTCTAAACTTCTACCGTCTAAATGTTTTTTAATTCTTTCCGGATATTCATTTTCTTCGATCTTTTCAGTTGGATTTAGTGATTTAATCAATTCTCTTAACTGACTTTCAATCTGATCATAAATCTGGATAGTTTCGTCCTTTAATAGTTCGTCTAAATCTTCTTTTTCTTTTTTATTTGCGGGTCTGAAAAACTGAGGAAGGTAAACCTGATCGTTCGTTGATTTTATATTGGAGTTCATTTTTATTTAGTTCGGGAAACTTTGTACAAGTTTAGCAATGTTTTGAAAATAGACGAAATTGAATCTTTATTCTATTTTTGCGTTATTAAACTTATACGGAAATGTCTGATCAAAAGATTAATTTACTTTACGTAGATGACGAAGAGAACAATTTGCTGTCTTTAAAAGCTACCTTCCGATTAAAGTACAATATCATAACTGCTTTAAGCGCAGATGAAGCGCTTAAAATTCTGGAGAAAAAAACTGTTGAAATAATCATCACCGATCAACGGATGCCCAACACAACCGGAATTGAATTTCTTGAAAAAGTCTTATTGAAATATCCGGATCCAATCCGTATTCTGTTAACAGGATATTCAGATATCGACGCCGTAATTGATGCGGTGAACAAAGGCAAGATTTATCATTATCTAAGCAAACCCTGGAACGAAAAGGAAATGGATGAAACCATTTTGAAAGCGTACGATATCTATAAGCAAAATCTGGAAGTTAAAACTCTGAATGGCAAATTGGTAACTTCAAATGAACAGCTGGAGTTTTTGTTAAGACAAAGATTATTATCATAATATCTTCAATTATAATAAATCCATTTTTTGATCTGTTGTTATTTCCGCTAAACAAAATGGACTATAAATCAGACTGCGCTCTGCGGGGATTTGATTATATGAAATTTTGTGTTCAAAGAAACCTTATCTTGGCAGCTTGAGTAAAGAGATCAAAACGCATCACAATTTTTGGCAGCAAATGGTCGCATTAGGCAAGCTGATGCATCGTTCTTTTTTAGAATTAAAAATGAACGATCCTTTGCGTATGGCCGGTGCAACCGCATTTTTTACCACCTTCGCACTTCCTCCGATATTAATTATCATTATTCAGTTACTGGGTTTATTTGTAGATCCACGTAAAGTAAGCGTTGATTTAATTGAACGCTTGTCGCACGTTTTAGGAAACACAAGCGCACTTCAAATTAAAGTAACTCTGGAAGCTTTCAGATCTATGGGGCAAAACTGGTACGTTACTATTTTCGGGTTTATTTTTTTAATGTTTGTAGCTACAACCCTTTTTGCGGTTATAAAAAATTCATTAGACCAAATTTGGAACATTCGAATAAGACCTCATGCCGGCTTTGTATTTAAACTTAAGAGCCGTATTCGGTCATTAATAATTATCATACTGGCCGGTATGTTGTTCTTTATCGGAGTATTTACCGAAGGTGTGCAGGTATTTTTAGGTAATTATGTGGATGACATCTGGAAAGGTGCCGGAATTTTCGCATCACGCTTTGTAAATGAAGTAGTATTTGTAATTATTGTAACCATCTGGATAACCATCTTATTCCGGTTTTTAACAGCCGGAAGACCTAAATGGACACTCGCTATTGGCGGCGGATTTTTTACCGCAATTCTTGTTACAGCAGGAAAAATTGTGCTGAGATTTATGCTTGCTTTCAGTAAAATTGGTACAATTTACGGAGCTTCCGGTTCTATTGTATTAATAATGCTTTTTGTTTTCTATTCGGCCCTTATTTTCTATTACGGAGGCTGCTTTGTAAAAATCCTGAGCGAGGTTTACGATAAGCCGATCCGGCCGGTAAAAGAAGCATTTACTTTTGAACTGCTTGAAATAAATCCTTCCTGATCAGGATCTCATTTTCAGGATCATTTCCTTTAAACCTTGTAGCTTTTTTGAAATTAATTCTTTGGCTTTTTCGTCTGTAAGATTCCCGTTTTCGTCAAATTTTTTATTTGCCTGCGCCAACAAAATCTCAGGCTTTTGTACAGATTTCATGGCCATAGTTTCTATAACCGGCAAAAACGCAGTTTGCATCCGAACGGTTCCCCACATTCCGGGTGTGGCGCCCATCAATGCCAAAGGTTTATTTCTGATGGGAGAATCTTCTCCACGAGAAGCCCAATCAATTGCATTTTTTAATCCTCCCGGGATGGAATAGTTGTATTCCGGAGATACAATTACCA